>JBEQCC010000043.1:4579-10290 GCA_041639455.1 Pelosinus sp.
TAACTATAGGATTTTGACGTAACAGTATGTCACCATCCACTAACCTGATGAAGCTATTGGAGTCATGTAATGTATGCTTGACTTGATTCATTGGCACTACAGGCCAAGAGTTATTGCCCATTTTAACATTCAGATTTGCATAAGCGCTGTATATTGATTTGGATAATGAAGGGATTGATAAATTACCAAATCCAGTATCTTGATAGTCAATATTCTCAATAAAACTTTGTGACGTAGCATTGTTACGCGAAAGATGTATTTTAGTTTTACTCCAGTTGCTAGGAGGCCATGATTCTTCATTCGCATCGTTATAGAATTCTTTGAAATCTAAGCGAGCTAAAATATTAATTACATTGGATTTGTTGGCTTGTTTTTGTACGTATGCCCAACCTTCAATTTTTTTATCCAACTCTTTTACCCCGTCAGACTTTTCTCTGTATGCTGTAAGCTGATATCGATCAATATTTGTGACGTTTGTTGGTCTTTGAAGTACAAGTATCCAAGTGCCTTTAACACCTTTGTTATCAACAATAATTTTCACACTATCTGCTGTAAAGCTTATATCACCCGAACGAAGAGGGTAAATTTCAGCATCAACAAAAGCAAAGGAAAAAAACAAGTAACTCCCAACACTTTTATTGTCTGCAAAATATGCACAAAATTTTTCAGGGAATTTCTGGGTTGTAGTTGTCGTTTTTGCCTCTTGTTTAATTAAATCTACAAAACAGTTTCTTGGAGGTAGACGAGGCGTAAATTTAGAGTTGCCACTTGGTAAAGCAACATAATATTGCCTAGGAAGCAGCAAGGGAGATAATGGGCGTTCTTCTGATAAAAAAACGGCTAAGTTTTTTTCTAATACATACCTTTCATCAGAGTCAAAGTGGCCTGTTAACTCTCGTAAGTCTCTATCAAACAGTTCAGTGCGAATAAGCCTTGACTTATCCATTGAAGAAACAGCCAACTGGAAAAATGTCCAAATAATAAGCAGAAAAAAAAGTAGTAACGCAATTGCTGCTATTACAGAAAGCTTATATCGACCAATCTTAGCTTTGAATCTACTAAACACTCCAGCTATACCCAACCATTGGTATTGTTTTAATGCTAGAAAAATCCGCATCTATATCTTTAAATGCAGTTCTAATTTTCCCCATATAAACTCTAAGGTTCTCTTTGTTTCTACCCGTGCTTATCAGTTTGAATAATTCTTCAAATTTGACATCAGTATTTGGCTTACTTAAGAGCAGTTTTAATAAACAAATCTGGGTCATTGATAAGTGGACTTTTTTGCCTTTCCATTTCACCAAAAAACCAGATTGAGAGTCTATTTCTAAGTTAGGGTCACTTGAAAATGCTGATAAGATATGTACGCCGTTGTTAGCTTGTAATCTTGATTGTCGAAAAGTCATAGCTCTATCAAGTTGTGTAGCAAAATCGTTTTCAGAAATCGGCTTTTGTAAATAGTCCCAAGCATCTAGTGCTCTGAAAATCCCACGATGGATTTCAGGCTGTGGTGACCCGGATACTATCAACAAAGGAATGTGCTTTGCATCTAAAACATTAGCGATTTTTACTCCTCCATACTGATCTGTACCTGCACCTAAATCGATATCAGAAATCACCAAATCATAATTTGTATCTTTAATAGCGGCGGCGGCTGTATTAAATTCATAGAATTGATCAACCTCACTATCCGGCCATAAATTAATTACATACCTTTTGAACTCATCATTGGTTGGAGCATCATCTTCAATAATTGCAATTCTGCTCATGATTGCTCTCCTTTATTTGCTATGTAATTTGAAATATACAGCTATTCCCCTGTTTAAAAATAAGCTTTTACTTATATTTTAGTTATGTGAAACATTATTTGATGTAGATTATGGCGAATTCATTGGTAATCACCCACTTAGTAGATGTTATTTAACTTTATGTCCCCTCAACTTTACTGAGTTAAGGGATATTTTTCATGTGTAGCAGCTAGCACTTGGCTGCCTCGGAAAATTACTCAGTAATTTTCTTTAGGTTTTCCAGGCCCCTTGATAAACGCTTGTGATTACCTTGGTAGCAGAGCGGGTGATTACCAAGTGCAGAGACTGATTGAATCGCCACTAGTTTACTAGACGCCTTTGAGCCGTAATAATGGCAACCAATGAAAGGCGACAAATGAGCGGTAAACGATATCCAGAAGAATTTAAACTAGCAGCAGTCCGTCAAATCACTGAAGGAGGCTATGCAGTCTCTGATGTAGCAAAGCGACTTGACGTGATTGTTGACAGCCTCTATGCGTGGGTGAGTATTTCGTATTCTCTTGAGACTTGACTGAATCGAATTTACAGCATTTTATGTGCTTAATCATGAAGGCTGGCAGAGATAAAGCTAGTGACCGTGAGTGGCTATCACTAGCTCTGGCGTATTTTCATGGACTGCCTAAAAAGATTGGCAAAACGATCGCTTTTGAAAACATAATCGATACAAATGATGGTGAGATTGAGGTTATTTGGAGTGGACGGAGGTATTGGTTAAAAGCGAATTAGTTGATAGGCCAAATAATTTGAATGGATTCTTGTTCTACCGCAAGTCGGTTATTTTTAACCCAAATTAATTCATCTGCCCAGCTATTCTTCTCGCATATTTTTGAGATTTGCCCTACTTCACTTGAAGACATTTCATGACGGATTGAATCAGGGTTGTCTGCCAATGCGCATCCCATCATGTGTAAAGACAAGTGCTTGTCAGCTTCACGGCAAATGCTGGCGATGCGATCTGCAATTCTGAAGCCACCTATATCAATGTCGCCCCAGTGCCAAACTAAAGCATTATTTGGGACTGAATTGAGTAACTGCCGATAAGCACTCGCCCAGGAACGACTTGGCATGCCTCCAGTATATACGATTACCAGATTTGGGCACTCCAATCTTCTTGCGGCTAGTTCATGGAAGGTTGTCAGATTTTCCACGGTCAGAATTCCAACACATTCTGGGTTAATTTGAAAAGCATTTATTTCCGATGGTGAAAATCCAACGTACGGAATCAACACTGGCAAGATTGTGCCGCCGTAGCTCACACCAATATTCCCAGCTATCAAGAACGTTGGCGGAAACTTGACCAGCCCAATATCACTAAAAACCTCATCCTGTGTCCTATGCTGGGCCGACAGATTATTTTGCCAGAGTGCATCGATGACGGAGTAAAGGCCTTCGATCCGCTTGGAGTCCTGCATCAGCAAGGCGCTAAGCCTACGCACCGGAATGTCGTCCTTTGTGCTGCTGCGACAGTGTTCCACAACTTGGATGGCATCGATCCAGTCCTGAAATTGGTCTGATGATGTCCCTCTGGGGCTGAGACCTTTTCCCCATTGTGCAATGATATCCATCAGAATCGGATAGGTTTCCATCAAGCCTGACAATGCTTCTCTTGCTAAAGCCACAGCATCCCATCGTGGCGTGATGCTGATGAAGCTGGCGAGGACATTCCGATCTTTCATCCAAATTCGGTTCACATGTGACTTATTACCTGCACGTCTATCCCATTCAATCTCGATAGCGCCGCGCTGCTCCGCTCGAATCAGCTCAGCATTGCATGACTCCTTATCCGCACGGGTATGGAATGTGGAGTATGCAGGAAAGGATTTCTCGGAAAATAGCAGTGAAACTGTCTTATCAGATCCTCTGGCAACGGCATTTTCCGTCAACCGCAGCAATTTCCCGAGCGCTTGAAGTGCGATTACATTCATTGCGACATTTCCAGTACGGCCTGCCTGACCAAATCAGGATTGATGTCAGGAATATCACTGATCATGAGTTTTCTGGCATCTTCCTTAATGATATTTTCGTCGGCCTCCACGTCTGGCCCATGCCTCCATAGGTCGTAGTAGCTATCTATCACGGGGATGAGCTTACCAACCTCAGTATCAGGTGCCGCCATGACCAATTGCAGTCCAAGAGATTTAAGGAATTGGGCTGTAACATAAGTATTTTGTGCGTCGAATCCATGGAACGCTTCATCGATGATCATTAAGGCAGCGCCATCATGGCCCGCCCCTGGCTTCATCCGATACGCATTGACTAGAGTCGCGCCAGCAATTACATAGAAAGGAATCAAGTGCTCACCGTTAGAACCTACACCGAGGCGCTTGCTCAGTTTATCCACCGTTCTGCCATCCACCTGGATGTCCAGGTCAAAGTTGAATAACAGCCGATGGTCTTCCAGCGGATTGCCACCCCGATTCTCGCCAGACTCACACGCTTCCAGAAATTCAGCCAGCTTACTACTATTGTCATCACCTGAATCGAAAAGTTGTGCACTACTGTCGTCGTAGGATGCATTCTCGATCATGTCATGTAGCCAGCGAAATTCTGAGCATATTGTGGTCGTAAAGTGATAGCGTTCTCGACCGGTAAACTCAGGGCAGGTTTTCAGGATTCGATTCAGATCATCGATCTCCTGACGTATGCGGTGCGACGCCTCACGCAGTTTGAGTGCAACGTCATGATGGAAAGCATCATTCGCGGCTTCGCGTGCCTCTTGCGCCTGCTTGTGATATTCAGCGAGTTGAGAGTCAACTAGGCGCTTCTTGTAACGCTTAACCCACTCAAATGACTTGCGCCAATCGGTGAGCTCATCCTTCATATCCATGGATCTCTCGCTTGCAAACACCTTCAGTTCGGCGTTGGTATCAGTCTCAAGCCTGATGATACGGGAGTCTTGGTTGAGGTATTTTTCGTATAAGTGGGAAAGCGCCTTCTCCACACCATCCGTCTCTGCCATATCGGAAATTTCACCATAAATTCTGACCGATGTTTCACTGTCATAGTCCGCATCCTGCACAAGCGCGTCATGGTCCAAGCGCATCTTGGAGAATTTTTCCTGCTCTGCTGTAATCGTATCTCCCAGAGTGCCAAATGCCCTCTGAAGGTCGCCATACTCCTGGCTCTTTTTAATCAGGGTATTGTTGGCGCGGGTGAACGCAGTTTTCGCGGCTTCCCGGCTTTGCATCAGACTCTTGAGGTGATCGGGGACAGTAACTTCATCCGGGGACGGTAATGCTTCATATACCACCTTTGCGGCGGCAAAAGAGTCCAGTTCACCCTTGATCGTACCAATATCACTTCCTTGCAGCACTAGGCGGAGCTTGTCATCGGCCTTGCGCGCATACGCTTGTATGTTCGTGGCGTTTTGATCTTCCCTGATGGCCGCCTCCAATTCCTTATGCAAACGGTGTTTCTCTGCTTCCGATATTTTTGCCCCAAGCACCAGATCATCTTCTGCTACAAGTCGAATTCGACGGGTACCTCCATTGGCGCTTAACATGCCATCCATGGTCATTGAACGGTCGTGGAGTTCCAACTCTTCCTCGGTATCGACTCTACGCATGCGCCCAATAATGCGGCGCAGGTAGGCTAGTGCGACTTGATGATCGCCAGTCAGCAATGCTCCAATATTGGTTTCTTCAGGTTGATTGCCGATACTTTCTCGCAGATGATATGGCTGCACTATCGTTATGTCATACAGCTCACGCTTCAGGTGACGGATAGCTCGAACGGCATCGCGTTCGCGTCCGCCTTCAACGACAAGGGCAAAACGATTGCGCCCAAGAAAACTTTCGATAACAGGCTGCCAACGTACATCACTGACGCTCACTAGGCTGCCTACCGTTGCGCTTTCGATTCCTTGTTCGCGCAATACTTCCATCGCCATGCCGAGATCACCTG
>JBEQCC010000044.1:0-10169 GCA_041639455.1 Pelosinus sp.
CTCAATTGCAGATAAATGAAAAGGTTGCGATATACTTAGCCATTCACATCAGTGAAGCGATGAAAAGGATTAAATTTAAACAAGATATCATTAATCCCAATCTTATCTATATAAAAGAAAACCTTAAAGCAGAATATGATATGGCATGCAGTCTGGTACAAGATTTGGAGGTCAATAATAAAGTCAGAATTCCTGAAGGGGAAGTCGGGTTTATTGCGATGTATATTAATGAACTGTTAAAACCCAGGAGCAGCAAAAGCAGAATCACTATTATTGTCATTTCCCATGGGAAAATAGCGTCAGAGATGATCGCGGTAGCGAATAAAATGATGAATGTAGATTTCCCAATTGCTGTGGATATGCCTTTCAATGTGAATCCAATAAGGATCTTTGAACAAATCGTTGAAATTTCTAAAACCTTAGATAGCCAAAGTGGTATACTGTTTTTTGTAGACATGGGATCGCTGCTGAATGTTGGAGAAATCGTTGAAAAAAGAACCGGTATTAAAACGCGCACTATTGATAGGGTAGACCTTGTTTCTGTTATGGAAGCGATTCGAAAAATATATATATCTGAAGAAACTCTTGATGACATTTATTACGATATAATGAATTCTAAACACACCTATCATATGGTGTCAACAAATCATTCGGACAAGCCCTTAGCTTTAATTGCTATGTGTCTTACAGGCCATGGAGTGGCTATAAAAATAAAAGAACTGTTATCTGCAAATTACCCTCATATAAAAGTAATCTCCTTAAGCATATTAGATGCTAACGTAAAGCAGGAAATACACAATTTAAAACAACAGTATACGATTCCAGCGATTATTGGTACGATGAATCCTTACATAGAAGGGATTAACTTTATACCCTTTGAAAGCAATTTTACCCAGGACAAAAAGATGCTTCTTGATCAGGTATTAAAACAGAAAAATTACAATAGTCTTAAGAAGATTTTTAGAGAAGATTTTATTATGATTGACTTAGCATGTAAAACAAAGCAGGAAGTAATCGAAACCATGAGTATGGTTCTTTTTAATAACGGTTTTATTAAAAAAGGATATATAGACTCCGTATTTGAAAGAGAGAATATGAGCAGTACGTGTTTTAAGAAGAATGTTGCTATTCCTCATGGCTTACCTTCATTTGTCAATGAAACTATGATCATTTCTGCTAAGTTAAGCCAAGCCATTGAGTGGGATGACAGCAAGAATTTGGTCAATTTGGTATTTCTGCTTGCAGTAAAAGACGATGACATTAATATAATCAATGATTTATTCAGATTACTGAAACAAAAAAATAATATAGATGAATTCTTAAAAGCAAAAAATCGTTTTGAATTTATCAAAGTGTTGTATGATTCCTTTTCATAAGTTCTGCATTGTAGGATTTTTGATGATGGCATTCAATAATATATACAAAAGTGAGGGAATACAGATGATTGTTACATGCGTTACTATTTATGTAAAAGAACCGTTTATATCTAATTTTATTGAAGCTACGATTGATAATCACAGAAATTCAATCAAAGAGGAAGGAAATCTTCGCTTCGATGTACTAAGATGCACTAGTGATGAAACCAGATTTTTTCTTTATGAAGCCTACTCTTCAGAGGAGGCTGCCGCAGCTCATAAAAAGACAGCTCATTATTTAAAATGGAGAGATACAGTTGCCGATTGGATGGTACGACCACGAGCGGGAGTTGCACATTCTGTTATTGCTCCTCTTGAAAAGGAGTTTTGAGAAAGTAAACAATTTCGAATGGAGTGTAGTAAAAGACAGGTTCAACGGACCTGTTTTTTTTATTTTAAATGAATTTAATTTGATAAAGCAATAGCAATAAAACGCAATTAGTTTGAATATCAAACGATGATAAAACGAAACAATAATAAGTTCAAATAAAAACTCTTGCAGGGCATCTGGAAGTGACTACCGGTACCACTTACGGTTATTGTTGATCGTCTGGAAAAGAAAGACTACGCCAGAAGAGAGTCTGTGAAGGAAGATCATTGCATTTTCATTTAATCACGTTAACGCAAAAAGGTCAGCAGGCCTTTGCTGAGCAGCATCAGTATCATTCCAATTTAACAGAAGAGATACTTTCAGTTCTTTTCAGTGAGGAAAATGAACAATTGATAAATATACTAAAAAGATTAATACGGAGGCTTTCTAAGTATGGAAGATGCCAAGTAGGCAAATCGTAAAAGAAGAAATAACTGAGTGCGCTGAACATATGGGACATGGAGCAGGAGGTCATATTCAAGATTATATAGTCATAGTATCCACATCCATTTTATTATTAGGCAGTTGGTTTCAATGGCTGCCACAAATCTTTGGGATTGATACAACGCTGATTGCAGCTATCATCGGTGGAGTACCCATTGTGAAAAAAGCCATTACAGACATTTATAAAAGAGGAGATACCAGGGTTGGTCTCTTAGTAAGCATTGCAATTATTGCTTCGATTGCCATTGGTGAATATCTAGCCGCTGCTGAAGTCGCTCTCATTATGACGATTGGAGAGTTGTTAGAACACATTACCTTGGAAAAATCAAATACTGCATTAAAAAAGCTTGCGGAACCATCACCATTGCAAGCTCGTATTATAGAGGATGGAATAGAACGAGAAATCGCAGCCGAATTAGTACGAACTGGGGATAGGCTGTTGATAAAACCCGGAGGAAAAATTCCGGTTGATGGTATGGTAGTCAGCGGCCAGACTACAGTCGATCAGGCAACGATAACAGGTGAGTCGATACCTGTTGAATGCCTTAATGGTGTGAGTGTCTTTGGCGGGACGATTGTAACTATGGGGAGTATTAAAATTGTAGCTAATGTTGGTTCGATTTTAGTTGTATTGTGTCCTTTTGTCTTTACTTTTTTTGGTTAATCAACATGTGTGTGATAAAAAACAATAGTTTTTATAGTTATAACCAAAATATATTTTTATATTAATCTTGACAATTTTCAGCAGTATAGGCAGCAGGATACTGAGCGCTCCCTGTCTGCCAGTTTTATCATCTACGTGCCATATCCCTCTGAGCATACATAATGCCATTTTAAGCCTTTACCTCCCTGGCAAGGATACAATTTACGCATAGCGATGCGGGACTCCCGCTGAATTACAGCCAACGATTTTTTCTTCACCGTCACACAGGCTGCGGAAGACTGCGACATTGTCCGCCTTCTAGCAATGCAAACTGCAGGCCGCGTCATTTTTCTCCAGCGGAAACCGTATGGTAAATGTAGTGCCTTCACCGCAGGCGCTGGTCACATTCACCGTTGCTCTGTGCATTTCAATAATTTGTCGGGCAATTGCCAAGCCCAGACCAGTGCCGCCACTGGCGCGGGATTTATCCGCTTTATAAAACCGTTCCCAGACATAAGGCAGGTCTGCCGGCGCAATTCCCGTTCCGGTATCCGCGATGTCCAGGGTGATGGTTCGGTCTTCAGCCGACAGGTGGACGGTGATGCGACCGCCCGCAGGCGTAAATTTCAGGGCATTGTCCATCAAAATCAGCACCAATTGGGTCAAACGATCACCGTCGCCCTGTATGGGCAACACGGCGGGGTCGATATCGGCAATTAGCGCCACTCCGCATTGTTCGCTTTTTTGTTTCAGTAACAGTATCACATTATCCACAACCTCCGCAAGGAGCACATCTTCGGTTTCCAGCATGATACCGCCAGCCTGCAACTGGCTTAAATCGAGCAATTCGGCGATAAGTTTTTCCAGCCGCAGAATTTCATCACCTATAACGCGGTGATATTTTTTTGCCTTCGCCGGGTCGGTGATGGTACCATCCTGCAGGGCTTGATTGTAGCCATGCATAATAGTAAGCGGCGTTCTCAACTCATGAGACACGTTGGCCACAAAATCCCGTCGCATCTTGTCAGTCTGCTCCAGCTGCCGGACATAATCACCTAAATCCTTAGCTAGCAAGTTGACAGACTTCCCTAGATCGCCTATTTCGTCCCGCGTGTTTACCTCTACCCGCCGCTCATAGTCGCCGCACGCCAGGGATGCTGCAATCTCTTGCATGGTCTTTAACGGCTGTACGATATGGCGGGCCATGTAGGCGGATAATAAACCGGCCAGCAAAACGGCCGTCAGCCCGGCCAAAGCAAGATAATAGTACACATTCTGTAAAAAGCTGTTTATCTCTCCAACGGGCGCGTTAATCATGACAGTGCCGCTGATTGTCCCGTCTGTCCGGGTTAGAGGCACGGCAACAATCAGCATATTTTCTTCGTAATATGGATGGTAATAAGTCTTGAACCAGGATTTGCCACTATTGGCCTTGATTTCCCGGCTGAGCTCATCCATCCCCTTAATCTCGGTCAAGCTGATGGCGCTGCCGGGCGTATCTCCCGACCGTGGCCCGTTGCCTATGTCAAGAACAATGGAATTCTGCTGCCCATTGGCGGCAGCCGGAGGATTATCCGGCGGTACAATCGCAGCCATGCTACGGGATGGCTGCACCGGTTGATCAGCCGGTGCAGCATGCCCTCTCATGCCACCCATCTTATTGTGCCGGCTCGAGCGTCGGTCATCCGTTTGACTGCTCTTGGAACCGGCCGGCTTATCCTGATTTTGCTGCAGCGTCTCCTGTCGTTCTTCGGCCTGCTGTCCAGCCTCATGCATCATCTTACCACCTTGATGGCCGGAAACCTCACAGTCCCACACTGCGGGATGCATCGGACTGGGTTTAATCACGCGCCCACGGTTGCCCTGCCCTTCATCCGGCCGTTCCTCGGATACGGTAATCAGGTTTAGATTGTTATCGACAACCCAGACTCTGGCATCCAGAAAGCTATCTACCCTGTTGACAAAATTATGAAGTTGTCCATGAGTGATATTTCCGTTGTAATAGTCATTAACCATTCGCGCCATTTCATAAGCTTTGTCGGTAAGTTCATGCTGCTTGCGGGCGATGAAGTAGTCCCGAATTAGCGTCGAACCACCCACACTGACTCCAGCCAAAACTAAAATGACTACAGCCATAAAGGCGGCCAGTAGCTTATATTGTAATGACACTCTCATTTTCGCACCTCAAATTTATAGCCGATACCCCAAACAGTTTTTATATCCCAGGGCATTGACGGTCCAGCGCCCAGCTTCTTTCGTAAGCGTTTGACGTGGGTGTCTACCGTACGTGTATCGCCGGAATAGCTGTAATCCCACACCAGCTCCAGAAGTTGCTCACGTGAAAGCACTTTACCCGGATGAGAAGCAAGCTGCCACAATACTTCCAACTCCTTATTGGCTAACGCGACCGGCTGGCCAAAGGCGGCTACGCTATGTTCAGCCATATGAATGACAAGCTCAGGAAAAGCAATGCTGTCGGCAACCGCATACTGCTGCGGCATGACAGTACGCCGCAACACCGCTTTGACGCGGGCGACCACCTCCTTGGGATTAAATGGTTTGGCTACATAGTCGTCCGCCCCGATTTCGAGCCCCAGAATGCGGTCGTCGTCCTGGGTACGGGAGGTCAGCATAATAATAGGTATAGTGGAAAACTTACGGATTTGCCGGCACACTTCGATACCGTCAAGAACCGGCATCATGATATCCAGGATGATAATGTCCGGCTTCACTTCCTGCATTTTTAGCAAAGCCTCAACTCCATCGGCGGCCTCGACCACAGTAAATTCTTCCTTGTGAAAATAAAGGGATAATAGTTCCCGAATTTGTTCTTCATCATCGACAATCAGCACAGTTTTGCCGTCCATTATATCACCTTGTATAATGAAAACGTAGAGTTTTCATTATCCTTTCTTATCTAAACTATCCTTCTTACTATACCACAGGCTCCACTGTACAGATAGAGCCCATGCCAGTTACGGCACAGACTCTATCCATTGTCTATTCTTTTTTACCAGCAGCTCTTGCCACCGTGCCTTCCCATCATACCTTTTGAACCCCAGTCATGATCACCATTGGCCATTTGTTGTTCCATCCAGGAGACTTGCCGGTCGGCCTGCTCTTGGGTCAGATAGCCCCATTCCACTTGTTTCTGCAACATTTGCTTTCTTTGCTCAAGCCCTTGCTGGTCCCAGGCGGCAATCTGCGCCTTCTGTTCGTCATTCAAATTATCGTAGGTTTGTCCGTAAGAATGGCAGTACCCATTACCGTGTGCCGGGGACGGGACTGGCGCGGCAGCAACCAGGCCGTTTAAGGCTACTATCAGCAAGGCAACTAGCGCTAAAAAGAGGGTTACTTTTTTCATGAATACCATCTCCTTTAATCTTGTTAATTTTAGTATAGACGGTATTTATGGCATAAGTTGGATCAAATTAGGAACAAAACAGGAACTTTTCCATTCATTAACGGCTGCGTTGGTCAGAAAATTTAGTAATGCAGATACGGTGAATTTGCGAGCAATATCAATATATTCATGTTTGGCTAGCAAATTATTGATATCTTCATCGGTTATAAGTTGTTTTAAAATGCTTAGAAATGTGGTAGACTTTTTTATAAAGGACGCCTCTTTTCTGATTCGTTTGTTTCGCAACTACGATTTTACAGAAAATGTGTCCTTTTGTCTTTACTTTATTTGGTTAATCAACACGCGTGACTTATTTTAGGATCAATTTTGAGGGGGAGGATTTACAATGCCTAAGACTCAGGATCACACTCATAGGCAGGGGATCTCTTTGGATCATGACTTTGAAGTTCTTTACGAGAAGGCTTGTGAAGCAGGTATTGAGACCGCATTTTCTCGGGCAAAACAAACCCCTGTTCCTTGTCCTTTTGGCTCTGCAGGAGTTTGCTGTAGACACTGTTTGGAAGGTCCATGCCGTATTGGATTAAATGGCAAAGGGCTCCAGGAAGGAATATGTGGAGCGAATGGAGATACGATTGTTGCTCGCAACTTATTAACGATGATGATCGAAGGTGCGGCAGGACACGCCGAACATGGCAGAGAGACGGCGTTAGCGTTATTGGAAGCCTCAGAAGGAAATTCTGATTATCAAATTAAAGGTGTAGAAAAGTTAGAGCAGGTAGCTACTGGTCTGGGAATTGAAACGAATGGCAAAGCAGTGGAGGAAATTGGAAAGCAAGTGGCTCTCAAGGCTTTAGAAGACTTTCAGAAGCAAACTGGGGCGATGAATTGGCTGAAACTTCATGCCCAGCAGCAATCAATCGATAAGTGGGATGAGCTTGGTATAACCCCTGTTAACATTCATTTAGAGATTTCCAAGGCTGTTACTCGAACATCGATGGGATGTGATGCTGATCCCGTAAATCTTCTTTTGGGCTGTTTGACTATGGGACTGGTAGATGGCTTTGGCGGTTTACATCTGTCCTCGGATTTACAAGACATTTTGTTTGGTGTACCTAAATTGGTCAAATCCAATTTTAGACTCGGTGTAATAAAAAAAGAAATGGTTAATATTGCAGTACATGGTCATGTGCCTTTATTGTCAGAGAAAATCGTAGAATGGTCCCGGAAATTATCGGAAGAAGCAAAAGCTGCTGGAGCCGCAGGCATTAATGTTGTGGGGATTTGCTGTTCGGGCAATGAAGTGCTCATGCGTCATGGCATACCTGCAGCTTCCAGTTTTTCATCTCAGGAACTAGTTATTGTAACCGGTATGCTCGAAGCAATGGTCGTAGATGTGCAGTGCATTATGCCTGGCATTCAAAAAGTAGCGGAGTGTTATCACACCGAGATTATTACAACTCTGCCTTATGTTAAAATTGCAGGAGCCACCCATGTTGATTTCCACACGGATAAGGCGGATAAAGCGGCTCAGGAGATCGTTCGCAAAGCAATTGCCAACTTCCCCAAAAGAGAGCATCAGAAAATTACCAGCTTTACAGGGACTGTAGAAGCATATGCAGGCTTTTCCAATGAACAAATTATAGAAGCACTAAGTGCATTAAATAAAGAAGAGCCTCTAAAGCCCTTGCTTGATGCAATAGCAAGCGGAGCAATTCGGGGTGTTGCGGCCATCGTTGGCTGTACAAATGTCCGTGAATTTCAAGACTGGGCAAATGTTACTGTTGCCAAAGAACTGCTCAAGAATAATGTTCTAGTCGTTGCTACAGGTTGTTCGGCTCATTCTTTAGCTAAACATAACTTAATGAACATGCACGGCTTGGAATATTGCGGTGAATCCTTACGGGGCGTCTTAAAGGCGATTGGGCAAGCTGTTGGTCTTGAATCTCTGCCGCCGACTCTTCATATGGGAAGCTGTGTTGATAATTCCCGTCCTGCGGATTTGTTAACGGCTGTGGCAAATCGATTAGGCGTGGAAGTGAAAGATTTGCCTGCGGTTGGATCTTGCCCGGAAACCCATAGCCCGAAAGCATTGGTTATTGGAACGTACTTTTTGGCCAATGGGGTGGATGTTCACGTTGGTGTGAATCCTCAAGTATCTGGTTCCCAGTTTGTCACAGATATACTATGTAATGGTGCGAAAGATAACGGTTTGAATTTAGAAAAGCTTTTTGGTAGTAAATTGATCTATGAAGAAGAGCCGGTGAAGGCAGCAGCTATTTTGTTAAGACGGATTGAAGAAAAGCGTCTTGCACTGGGGCTCAGTTCAAAATTGGAGTCAGGAATATGAAAGAAAAAGGGATAAAAATTGCCGTATCCGGTAAGGGCGGTGTGGGTAAAACAACGCTGGCATCACTGCTGTGCCATATTTTATCCCGACGGAAAAGTAAGGTGCTTGCTGTTGATGCAGATCCTGATGCCAATCTTGGTATGGCACTGGGATTCAGTTCAGCACTTCTTGCTCAGGCAACAACCATTGCCCAGGATGAGAAGCTGATTGAAGAACGTACTGGAGCAGTACCTGGGGAATTCGGCGGCTGGTTTGCATTAAACCCCTTTGTGGAGGATATACCGGAAAAATATGTAGTAAAACAAGGGAATATCAGTCTATTGCAGATGGGGGGTAAATCCACAGGTGGTGCAGGATGCGCATGTCCCCAAAGTATATTGCTGAAATCTCTCTTAAACCATTTGGTAGTAGAGCGGGATGAAGCAGTTATTGTTGATATGGAAGCAGGTTTAGAGCATTTAGGGCGGGGTACTGCCGAAGGTGTAGATGCCTTTATTATCGTAGTGGAGCCTGGGCAGCGCAGCTTTGCTACCGCACGTACCGTTGCCAAAATGGCCAGAGATTTAAATGTTCAAAATGTATATGTTGTTGTGAGTAAGCTTCACGGAGTCAATGCATCCTCTATCAAAAATGAACTTCAGGATTTAAACGTCATTGGTTTTCTGCCCTATAAAGTGGAGGCGGTTTATGCCGATCTGCAATGAAAGACGATCTTTGATTTGTGTCCCGACCTGATAGAAGAAGCCGCTGCCATTTTAGATCGAATTGACAAAGAGTTGGCAGAGGCAGGCAAGAATAGGCGATTGTAAATAAGTAGATAGGAACCCCCAGGAGTATTGTACATAAATACTCCTGGTTTTTTGCATTATAATATAGAATTTGTGAACTACCAAGGTGCAATGACGCAGGTGTGACACACATTTGCGTTTTTTGTGCCTTTGCGGTTGACAAGCGTTTTATTGTACCCTATCTGTCTTTTCTCTGGTTCTCTGCGCCTCTGCCGTTCGGTTCTGTTTTTATGTTTTAAAAGATAACTATTCTATGTTATTATGGGTGAAGGAGATTATTATATGGAAAACGGAGGATCATGAAGTGAAAAAAATCATTGTATTTCTACTCATCTGTGTTATGACAGTTGTTCTCGGAGCTTGCGCTAACAGTAAAAAAGAAGGCGCTGATACGAAGCCGGGACAACTGCAGAATATTACCATTGGACTTATGCCTGACGTGGATTCCATTCCCTTCATCATTGCCCAGGAAAAAGGGTATTTTAAAGAAGAAGGCGTAACGGTAATACTCAAACCATTTCGCAGTGCTGTAGATCGGGATAGTGCCCTGCAAAGCGGCAATTTAGATGGAGCGATTTCGGATATGCTGGCAGAAGCCTTTGCTAAGGAGGGGGGATTTGATACCGTGATTACCTCTTTGACAAGCGGCAGTTATAAGCTGGTCATTAACAAAGATGAAAAAATTACATCCATTAAAGAGCTGAAAGGCAAGGATGTTGCTATATCAAAAAATACAATTATCGAATATGTAACAGACAAGATTATGGCAGAAGGGGGACTTGCCCCAGAGGAAATTGA
>JBEQCC010000045.1:0-10118 GCA_041639455.1 Pelosinus sp.
TTATTCCTGCGAAGTTTTGCCTCGTCTGGCACAAAAATTACTCGTCATCGACCATTCCGCTAGTTTTCAGACACACCCTAGCAATAAGGTAGATTAGGAACAGCTTCTCTTTACTAAATGCTAAGTCCTGCTGAAAATTTTGTATGATCAACATTATTTCACTTTCGTTGTCTCTATTCTAATTTGCTCAAGTCGTGGGAGGTCCATGATCAATTGTTCTAATTCATCTTTGCTCATTTCTACTTCTAAAATCTCTTCTGACATGAAATACCTCTACCTCCAAAAACATTCTGTCTTTGAATAAGAATATGCATAATACAGATTGTACAAAGTGTTACTTCGGCTGCTTGAGATATCTAGCGTTTATGTTAAATCTCGACACTAAATGAAATGGTGGTGAACTGCTTGGGGTAGTTTATATGTGGTCAGTAAATTTGTATTGGGCAAAATACCGACTCTGGAAGGTGCGAAGAAATTTTCATAGTTGTTAAGACCGAACAAATTATATCGTCGGATTACAAGTAACTCCTGCCAGATCCGGATAGAATCTGGCAGGAGTTTCGGCAGATTTTGTCATTAACAGGCGGCAATCGCATCAATTTCAATCAGTGCGCCAAAATGAAGCGTATTGGTTGGTACGATAGTGCGAGACGGTTTATGATCTCCAAAAAATTCCCTATATATCTCATTAACAATCGGCCAATAAAAAGGGTTTCACCGCTGTTTCTATTTGTTCTTGTTCAGCAGCCATAAATTCATCTAAAAAGTTTTTAATATGATTTAGTTAATGAATGCTCCCCTGCCTCTAGTTCGTAGGCAGGGGAGCATCAAAATTTATATGTTTAGATTTATCCCCTGTGCAATTCTGCTGCCAAGTTCATGATCTACCTGCATAAAATGTTCAATCATTCTCCTTTGAATTGGCTCGTAGGCTTGATTTAAATTTTCTACAATATTTGAGACCAAGTGTTTCTTTTCAAGCACCGACATTATCCGATATCTGCAGCCGGCTTGATAATAATCATCACCTGTTATTTCGGATCGAGCCACATTGCCTGAAACAAACTCTTGAGGATGCTCCCCAATCTCAGGTGCCGGCATGGGCATCCCACCGCCTAATGTATTGGGTAAATAATTAGCAACACCTTCACTGTACATGGTTTGCATGGCTCCGTCCTGCATCTTATTAGCAATTGGCTTTCTTGGCATATTGGTGGGAAGCGATAAATAGTTAACCCCCATACGGTATCGTTGCGTATCTCCATAGGCAAAAATGCGGCCTTGAAGTATTTTATCATTTGAGAAATCAATACCCGGTACAATGGCCGCAGGAGAAAAAGCAGATTGTTCAACCTCAACAAAAAAATTATCAGGATTTTTATTTAACACCATCCTGCCTACCGGCATTAATGGGAGTAAGTCCTCTGGCCAAATATTAGTAGAATCTAATGGATCAAAGGGCAGATTGCATTCATCTTCCACTTTCAGGATTTGTACACGCATCTCATATTCCACAGCATGCCCTGCGGCAATGGTATCAAACAAATCCCTGCTCGCTATGTCAGGGTCACTGCCGGCAAGTTGAACTGCAGTCTTGCTGTCTATGTACTCAACACCTGCACAGGGTTCCCAATGATACTTTACATATACTTCCTCTCCCCGTACATTCACCCACTTATAGGTATTAACTCCAAACCCTTGAATGGTTCTATAGCTTTTAACAGTCCCATTATTTGCAAACAAGTAGGTAAGAAAATTCATAGACTCCGGCCTGAGTGACATATAATCCCAGAAACGGCTGGCAGCTATCGGTCCTCCTCGGATATTTGCAACTGGCTCAGGCTTTAGGGCATGAACTAAATCGGGAAATTGAATTGGGTCTCTAAGGGGAAACACCGGAATATGATTGCCAACAATATCATAATTTCCTTCATCTGTATAAAACTTTACGGAGAATCCTCTAATATCCCTCACGGTATCTGCCCCACCCAAAGAACCTCCTGCTACTGAAAACCTAACAAAAACAGGAGTCTTCTTTTCTGTGTCCTGTAAAAAATTTGCCTTAGTTAATGAAGCCATTGACTTATAGGGTATAAAAAAACCAAAAGCTCCTGCTCCTTTCGCGTGTAAGACTCTTTCAGGAATCCTCTCCCTGTCAAAATGAGAAATTTTTTCGAGAAAAACAATATCCTCAAGTAATATTGGACCCCATTCACCTACAGTTAATGCTTGTTGATCATTAGTAACAGGTGTGCCCTGATTGCTGGTAAGATAGCGTTTCTCCATATTCTTTCTCCCCCACATTACAAATTCTTTTATAATATATTTGATTTGGGAACTACTCATGAATAAGATTTTTTAAAATACTTTATCTGGCCGAGAACTATCCGTTAAGTTCCCCTCCTGCTTTGCAGCTATTTGGTAAAAAAAGGTACTTTACATCTAGTGTAAAGTACCTTTTTTTACAATTTGAAGATGGCAATAGCCAGCTTCATTATTTTAGCATTTTTCTTTATTTTGCTTTTCATTTTTCTTATTTTCATTATTAAAAATCTCTTTTGCAAATTCAACATTCTTATTTTGTTTTTTATTTTCTTCCTGCTTACGTTCTTGTTCTTTCATATTTATCACCTCCAATATTATTATTGCCAGATCTTCAATTAAAATCAGATGAAATATAAACCTTTAATGTTATTTCTTGAAATATTTTCTGTCGCACAATGTAAAAAAAGCCCGCAAAATTTGCGAGCTTTTTTATTCAAAAATTGGGGTTCGCTGTTTATTTGGAGGACCGAGCCTTAGCGATTTCTTCTAGGAATTTCTTGGCTGTTGCAGTAATTGCAGCATAATCCCCGGTCTTAGCACCAGCTGTTAAACTGCTGCCGGCACCAACTGCCACGCAACCAGCCTTAATCCATTCTTGAACATTGCTAACGTTAACTCCGCCAGTCGGCATAATCTGTGCCTGAGGCAAAGGACCTTTTATAGCTTTGACCATAGCCGGGCCAAAGAGTTCTCCAGGGAATAGCTTCACAATGTCGCATCCGGCTTCCATACATTCAACAACTTCTTTTATCGTCATAGCCCCAGCCATCATCGGAATTTGATACCGATTGCACAAACGTACAGTTTCTTTATTCAGGCATGGTGAAACTACATATTGCGCCCCACTGAGAATGGAAATACGAGCGGTTTCAGGATCAAGAACTGTCCCTGCCCCAATAATTAATTCTTCTGAAGAATAGGCTTTCGCCAATTCTTCCATAATATGATGAGCATTTGGTACCGTAAAAGTCATTTCGATAGCTTTCATGCCGCCAGCCAAGCAAGCCTCTGCTATTCGCTTAGCCTGATCACCGTTTTCAGCCCTTACTACCGCAACTAAACCGGATTTACAAATTTCTTCAAGTACTTGTTGTTTACTCAAAATCATTTCCCCTTTTCATTTGCGGCTGCCCGACAAGACAAGCAGCCTTTATGTTTTTCAGTATCTGGTAATTGGAAGAATAAGCAATCTCCCCATACAGAGCAAAAACTGTTTTCCACTGCTATGCACACATCACCAGTTTCTTACAAATATTTTTAAAAATTGATAACTTAATATCATTTCTAATTTCTTTTTTGATAAGTTCTTGTAATTTATATTTTATTCGATTTATTTGCAAATTGCAATATTTTTATGATAGTTTCATATCATTTTATCTTTAAATTTAGATATTACTTTATCATTTAATACATTACAACTTGCCTAGTTTTTGCATTATTGCTACAATAATACAATGAAATAAATTGAATGATGAGGAAATGCTATGCCTGGAACAAATCTACCAACACTATGTCTGCCTCTTTTGCGTAGCAGCTATGAGAGTTTTACTAAATCTGAAAAGCGGGTTGCCAGCTTTATTACAGAACGGCCCCATGATATTATTCATATGACTATCTCTGATTTGGCAGAAGCTACAAAGACTGCAGAAGCTACCATTTCCCGTTTCTGTCGCAAGTTGGGATTTCAGGGTTTGCAAAGCTTAAAAATTGTCTTAGCTAGCGAAATACTCAGTCCTTTGGAAACTACCTATCTGGAAGTACAACCGACTGATTCATTTGAAACGATAGGGATCAAAATATTTAACAGTATTTCCGAAGGTTTACAAGATACGCTGAAAATACTTGATTTTGATGCATTGCAAAAGGCTGTTGCCATTCTTGATCGTGCTCATAAGATTGATATTTATGGCTTTGGTATTTCAGCAGTAATTGCCTCTGATATCGAACATCGCTTCATACGTTTTGGCATACCAACAAAGGCCTATTCCGATTTGCATATGCAGCTTATTTCAGCATCCATTTTAGAACCAGAAGATGTAGTGATCGTCATATCACACACTGGGTCAAATACTGATTTGCTGAATTCCGTGGAAGTTGCAAAACAAAGCGGGGCCCAAGTCATCGCAATTACCAGCCACTTAAAATCGCCTCTTACCAAAAAAGCAGATCTCGTCTTGCACGGTATGAGCCGGGAAGTGAATTACTCTTCAGAATCAATGACATCGCGGCTGATTCATATGGCCATCGTAGACCTTCTATATATGGGTATGATCTTTAAAAACCAGGATAAATTTACCAATAATCTTAATAAATTGCGGCTGGCAATTGCTAACCGAAAAACATAGTTCCCCTGCTAGTCTCTATTATTATGATTTTGCTTGGGCGCAAGAACATTAGGGCAAAATCCCTGGCTGAAATGAAGGTTGGCGGGAGATTGCAGCCATTTCTAGATCGTACAGTTAGTTTCGGAGACAAGTGCGAATGTTTGGAACCGCCGGATGTAAGGAATGTCAAAGCTCTATAAGCGGCATATAACGCAATCACAAGTCTAGCCTTTTTACAAGGAAAAGTCAGCCCATTTCCTTTGTAAAAAGAAAGCCCAGATGACCTTAAAAAGATCATCCAGGCTACTATTGGAACAATAGTTATTGTTAAGGAACGCATTGAGGTGTTCCTTATTTTTATTGGAGTTGTAGAAATACTCTTTTATATTGTTTTCTCTTTATCATTTTGCAGTAATATTGCCACGACTTCTTTAAGCGTATTCTGCTCACCAACATTACCAGGGAAAATAACATAGGGTATATGGGGAAATTTACTTTCTTCTCCTGTTTGCCATACAGGTATTCCCGGCCTAATCTGACCTAGAACGTTTGCCCGTTTTACTTTTAACGCCTTCGTCCCAATATCACTGGAAGTTATACCGCCCTTTGCAATCACAAAGGCAGGAGTTACGTTCAATCTGCCAACTAGGGACTGTACTGCATCCGATATTTTAACAGAACGCTCCAAGGCATCTTCCTTCGAATCATGTTCCAACGTAAGCAATTTCCTTTTGGTGCAAACAACGACTGTAACACCTTTGCTTAACAGATCTTGCTCCTGCTTTAAAACGGATGCGATTTCTTCTTGGAAACAATTTTCTTCAAGAACCAAATCAGAATTGAACTCGATAAATCGTATTTCCTCGAGAGTTTTCAATTGCTCAACCTGACTGGTCGTCTTTTGTGTATGAGAACCAACTATAACGATCCCGCCAGTGCCACTACCACAGGTTATCATCTCTTGTCTTGTCAGAAGCGGTTTATCGGAAATAGCACCTAATTCTTTTACAAATCCAGCAGCAGTGCGAAACAGAAAATATTTTCCTTGAGCAAATGCTCGGTAAAGTGCTACACAAAATATTTTTAAATCATAGGCATCAATCGCATTAACAACTATTTTCCCAAAATCCGTTATATTAATGAGCTTATCAGTAATCTCATCAATTCTGAGTGCTCGCAGCTCTTCCAGGGATATCGTCACTACTTCTTCTTTCTTATAGAAACCCTTTGATTTCTCTTCAATATATTCTGTCAAATCAGATGACTCATATCCGAATGTTTTATCGTTGGCAAACTCAGTTTCGCCAGCTGGAACAAGCGAAGTCCCATACTGCACATAATGAATATTGTCTAACGTAAAGCGGCCACCTTCTTTAAAATACGGACATATAATTTCACCATCAGCCTTTATCCTAGAATAGCACTCCAATTGCTCTTTTAAAATCATCGTTTCTAAAGGATAATGACCTCTGAGAGTCGAATCGCCACGGCTGACAATCAGATACTTCCGCTGCTGCTCTTTGGCAACCTGAGCAATCATTCTGCCGATTTGTCGATGTGCTTTTATTGTCTGCTCTTCGGTAAAGCCACGTGAATTAGTTAAAATATAAAAAATCTTGTTTTTTTCTTTAAAGCCGAGGTTAATGCTTTCATAGGACCAATCCGTATATACTGAGATATCATGAACCGTCTGAATGCCAGTCGGGTCATCGTCCAGCACAATTATTTTATGTGGGTCATCCTTAATAGTCTGCTCTAAGAGCATCTGTACATATTTTTCATCTACCGTGGGATATGATTTTAAAATAGCAGCACTACGCTTTTGCAATGATTTCATCTTCAACATCCTATCCAATTACTGATATATGAAATTGTTGTCTTGCCTCAGCCGGGCTCATCGGTTGTTTATCCATGGCTCTTAGCAATCGTACCGTCTTTTCTACCAAAGGAAGATTGGTATCCACTACCGTATTCGCATCCAAATAATTACTATCTTCAAAACCAATTCTGACGGTACTGGCCCCCATTCCAAGAGCCGCAGCGATAATGGAAAAATCCCTTCTATTTGCATGAGTAATGCCCCAAAGAGCCTCAAGCGGAATCATCTGGATCATTGCGGCCAAGGCCTCTGGTATTGCAGGAGCTCCGCCTTTATGTCCTAAAACAATACTAAAAAGTACTGGACTATAAAAATCATATTGTTTCATAAGTTCTTTCATCGCAAAAATATGACCAATTTCAAACACTTCTACTTCCGGTGTTTTTTTCATCTTTAATAATTCTCGAATACAATATTCTACATCATCAATAGGATTACAATATACAGCCTTACCCAAATTTGTGGAACCAACATTCAAGGAACAAGCTTCTACCAGATCTGAATATACGGGAACACAACGTTCCTTAATGGAAAGGTTGGAAACGCCACCTGTTGACACTTCAATGATAATATCGGAATCCTTTCGAATCAGCCGCAAAGTTTCTTCCAAAAGACTCATATCGGTGGTCAGATTCCCCAGAGCATCACGTACGTGCAAATGCACCATAGCAGCTCCTGCCTTCCAGCAGTTTAAAACATCTTCAGCTATTTTGTCTGGAACGATTCTTTTATCTGTAGCAGCTACGGGAGCAACTGAAATCATTACGTTATTCATTTTTACCTCCTATAACAAAGTCTGCATCAGTGACTCTAATCTCATTGCTGACCGAAAAATGATATGTATTTTCTAACAATATCTTTTACATAACTAACCTGATTTAAAGACAATTCCGAGAAATGCGGCTGTTGATCGAATAATAGATCCTTTGTCTTATCAACAGCATAAACAGAAATTTCCGTATTAACATTGATTTTAGCAATACCTTTGGCAATGCAGCATAGAATATCTTTCTCAGACAGACCCGATCCGCCATGCAGCACCAGCGGTATTGCTAGCAGATTATTAATAGTTTCCAATATATCAATACGTATATTAGGTTTCGATTTATAAAGTCCATGCACCGTTCCGATCGAAACAGCCAATGCATCAACATGTGTCATGTCAACAAACTGCTTCGCAAGGGCAGGATCAGTATAGGCCTCCACATCGGTTGCCGATCCCTCGTGTGAACGTTCTCCAGCCGCCAAGCACCCCAGCTCACCTTCCACCGATACACCGCAAGCATGGGCTATATCACAAACCAGTTTTGTATTTTTTACATTTTCATCAAAGGGCAGCGCCGAGCCATCATACATGACCGAGCCAAAACCGGCACGAATGGCACGAAACACCGTATCTGGATCACTGCAATGATCCAAATGCAGGCAAACTGGTGTTTCGATCTCCTCTCCCAGACTTTTAGCAATGGCAGATGCGGTTTCTAATGACATATTCTTTAGATACTTAGCACCAAAAGCCAGAATTACAGGGGCTTTTGTCTCACACCCTGCGTCGATGATCCCTTTAAACGTTTCATAGTTATATCCATTAAATGAGCCTACGGCATAATGATTGATATAGGCTTCATTAAGGATCTCTTTAAAATTTACCAACATGATGAATGCCCCTTAGTTTATTTTTGTACAATATCGGAGCAAACACACATTCAACCAACGTAGATCGAATTAACAATCTGCGGCTTGATTTAAGAGTTTACTTTTTCCCAATATTGATAATGATTTTCTACTACTTTATTGATTTCATTCTTATTTTTTTCCTTTAATACCCGCAACATTTCCTTATGCATCAACAAAAACTGCTCTGTTGCATTTTCGATTAAAAACTTTTCTATAGCTTTCATTCTAGATGTTCTAGTAATCTGATCTACATAAAAACAGATCCCTTCCAATAATGCATTTTGGGTAATGTCAACCAACACCATGTGAAAGGCTATATCTGCTTCAAATATATCTTTTGCTTTTACATTGGAAGTTGTAATCTTTGTTTCCAGGTCTTTCATGGCCTGCTCAACCTTATATAAGGATTCTGAATCCAACTTTTCTATCACCAATTGGAGTATCCCCACATCAATAATTTTGCGCAGTTCTACTATTTGATTCGCAGAGTCCCTTTGCAATATAATGCCATATAAAACAGGAAATAACATTTTACTGTCATAATCTTGCGTTACAAAAGTTCCCTCAGCACGTTTGATATTAATAACACCATATGCTCCTAATATCTTGATTGCCTCACGAACAGAATTTCTGCCAACCCCCATGGATGCACATAGTTCATTCTCTGTCGGAATCTTATCTCCCGGTTTTAGCTCCCCATTAATAATAGCATTTGTAATATTATCAACAATCTGCTCAACAACAGATTTGCCACCTATCTCTTTTAAAAAAGTTTCATGTGCCATACTGAACCTCCTGATGTATTTTTGCTTTTTCAGTATACATCATACGTAGGTTCAAGACAATCATATGACACCATTTGCTAAAATACTTTCTTGAAATCGCTCAACTGCCATTCAACGATTTTTTATAAATTAGCCGCAACAGCAGAGACTTTAGCAGCAATTTCTCCATCTTCTTTCAATCCGCCGATACCAATTGCACCGATGATCTGTTGTCGGCCATTATAGATTGGCACACCACCAGGCATCCCCACAAATTTTTCATCAGCAAAATACGATATATTTAGATTTTCCTGCTGCAATCGCTTCAGAAAATCAGCTGTACTTACTCCCATTCTTGCAGCAGTATACGCTTTATTAGGTGTAAGGTTAATTGTCAGCAGTTTGGCCCCATCCTGCTTATTGAACAATACTAAAAATCCATCCTTATCACAAATCGCTACACTAAATGGCTTCATCCCATATTCTTGCGCTACGATATCTTCAGCATAACTTCCTATTTTTTTTGCCAAGTCCAACGTAATATTTTCCAATTTGATCACTCCTCTTTCTATTTTGCAGCTTATATATCAAATTATGTTTGAACAGATTTTTCTGCCGCAGCTGCTTCTTTTTCTTCTTTTTCCCGCCAATAATTTGCCAATGTTGGACCAGTAAGATTGTGTATCAGATTAAATATAGCAGCTGGTATGAATGCTAATGGAGCAAGATGTGCTAATGCTAATGCCATCGCCAGTCCACCGTTTTCCATGCCGATCTCAAAACAAAGAGCCTTGGCCTTAAAGTGAGGCATCCCTACGCCACGGGCAGCCCAATATCCTGTTGCAAGACCGAGTATATTGTGCAGAGCAACGGCTACAAAAGCAATCAAAGCAACATTTGCCAGCGATCCGGCACTGAGAGCAAACCCTGAACTGGTCGTAATAAAAATGGCGATAACCGAAACAATTGGAATAATCGGCATAATCTTGTCAACAAAATCAGAAGCAAACGCCCGAATGACGGCTCCTAAAAATACGGGTATCAGAACAATCTTTAATATATCCATTAAAATAGCCTGTGCATCAACTGGAACTATCGTACCAACTAAAAACACAAACATAAATGGAGTAATAAATGGCGCTATAATTG
>JBEQCC010000046.1:0-10111 GCA_041639455.1 Pelosinus sp.
ACTCTTATGCTGGTATTACATGCCGCCTGGATTCAGGAAAAGCAGAATGGAGCCACACCATGGTTATTTCTCTGGGCTGAATCCCCAGAACAGCTGCTGATTGGTTCTAAAAAGAATCAAACAAGCTGCAAAGGAAAATATCATCCATATGCTGCAACGGGCAAGGAAATACAATGCTTGCTGGATACGACCCCCAATGCGTATTGCGCCTTGGGATTATACCATGGCCTAATTAGCGAAGCCATTATATTTTTACCAACTGCTGACGTCTTCCCCTTACCCTCGCCACAGTGCACCATCAACACTTGGAAGACAGATATCCCATCCCCTTCTCTCTCTGCAGTTGAAATTCGCCCTTGGAAACTGACAGGAATCTCCCTGACCCCTGATGAAGCAGTTGCACTGCTGCCTTGGTTTAATAGTTGGCAAGACTCCCCCCCTATTGATGTTACATTAAGCCAAGATTTTTTATATTTATTAAAGTCCAGTACATTGCTGCGACAATTGCTGCAATATCAACAGTACCTTCCCAGTATTTCACGATATACCCACCGCACCGCTACTTGGTATCGGGCTGTATGGCAGCCTTTCCTCAAAAAAGACTCCTCTGTCTTGCCTCGTTTGACTGCGGCAATGCCAGAGGCGTTCTGCCATATCCAAGAGTATCATTATCACACCCTGCAATACACACGACCTGATAAACGTCAAGTGCTGCTCAGCTTACTGAACACTTTGCTTCATGCTGCTGTAAAACAAGCGCTGACCGATTATAACCGCGAAACCCTCCCTAAAAGTTACGCTGATCCCTTGATGTTCCCTCTAACTAGCTGGCTGCAACAACTATCACAAGGAAAAGATTCTGCTCTCCTGTCCAGTCACCATCAGATGGAAAAATTATATCAGTCTTTATTCTCATGGCAACAGGGAAATACAACACATATCGCACAGCCAAAGCACTTTCGCACTTGTCTGCGCCTGGAAGAGCCTCCCAAACCAGGTTTGTCCGCAAAAGTCGAAGAAGGGGCAGCGGCCGAATGGCGGCTTAGTTTTTTACTCCATCCGATCAATGATGCCAGTTTATTACTGCCCGCTGAAGTCATCTGGTTAGCTGTAACGGATACGTTTCATTATCTAGACCGACAATTTCCCAACCTTCAACATAAATTACTCCAGGATCTAGCAGCGGCGGCCAAGATTTTTCCACCAATCACCATTGCACTGACACAAGCCTGCCCAACAGGTATTAATTTAACAACAGCAGAAGCCTGTGCTTTTCTTAAAGATACCACCATAAAACTGCACCAGTCAGGTTATGGCGTGATCATTCCTAACTGGTGGCAGAATAAGCCCCGAAAAATTAAAATCACACTCACGACCGAAGACCTAGCAAACACTTCCTTCGTTGGCTTGGGAGCACTGGCAGCTTATAATCTGCATGCTGTTATTGACGATCACACGATTAGTTTTGCCGAATTAGAAAATATTGTGGCCTGGAAAATGCCCTTAGTCTATATGGCCGGCCGCTGGATAGAAATATCACCTCCCCAGGCTGACGCGGCTCTGGCAATGCTGCGAAACGCAAACACAAGCAAAAGTGTATCTCTAAGCAGCTTACTACACTACAGCCTTGCCGAAGACGAAGACTATGAATTTGATCCAATTGACACAGTTCAGCCAGAAATTTCACCACAGATTACGATAGCAGCTACTGAAAAACTGCAAACCATACTTCACCACCTCACCGGACAGCAGATCTTACCGAAGATACCTGTTCCCTCTGCCTTTCAAGGAACCTTACGCCCCTACCAGCTGCAAGGTCTCGCCTGGCTCACCTTTCTCGCTAACCTGGGATTAGGAGCCTGTCTCGCCGATGATATGGGGCTAGGTAAGACTATACAAATCCTAGCCTTCCTTCTAAATAATAAAGTCTGTAACAACAACCTGGCACCAAATCTGATTCTTTGCCCCCACTCCTTAGTGGGCAATTGGCACCGCGAAATCGCAAAATTCGCCCCCACTCTGACTACGATGATTCATCTTGGCAGCCACCGTCAGACAGGTGAATCATTTGTTCATGCTGCCAACTCCGTTGATATTGTTATTAGCACCTATTCTCTGGCCTGCCGCGATGAAAGCTGCCTCACTGCCCTCACTTGGAATAATATAATCGTGGACGAAGCGCAAAATATTAATAACCCTGCCGCCAAGCAAACCATCAGCATTAACAAACTGAAAGCCCATTGCCGCATTGCCCTGACGGGTACACCGCTAGAAAATCGTTTAAGCGAGCTATGGTCCATACTGCATTTCATTAACCCCGGTTACCTCGGTACATCTGATGAATTCAACCAGCGCTACGCTGCCCCCATTGAGCAACACCACAACCGCCGACAGCAGCAACATTTACAAAGACTGATTAAACCTTTTATGCTTCGCCGTCTTAAAACAGATAAAAAGATCATTTCTGATCTGCCGGAAAAACAGGAAAGTAAAATCTACTGCCCACTGACCCGAGAACAAGCCACACTATACGCTGCTGTTCTTGAGGTTATGCTGCCGCAAATTGAAGCCGCTACTTTTTTTACCCGCAAGGCGCTTATCGGCTCCACTCTAACCAAGCTTAAACAGGTATGCAACCACCCGGTACAGTTGCTGCGCGATGGCAGTCACTTGGAAAATCGTTCTGGAAAAGTAACGCGCCTGGTGGAAATGCTAGAAGAACTGCTGCGTGCAGACCGCCGCGCACTCATTTTTACGCAATACAAACAAATGGGCGACCTGTTGCAACGTCATCTTGAACAGCAATTCTCGCAATCTGTCTACTTTTTGCATGGTGGCGTGAAACAAGAAGAACGCGACCATCTAGTTACCACCTTTCGCGACGATACCTTTGCCCCGGCCATCTTTATCTTATCCCTAAAAGCTGGTGGTGTTGGCTTAAACTTAACCCGCGCCGACACCGTATTTCATTTTGACCGTTGGTGGAATCCTGCAGTGGAAAACCAGGCAACTGACCGTGCCTTCCGTATTGGACAGACCAAAAATGTCCAGGTTTACAAATTTATCTGCCCAGGAACCTTAGAGGACCAGATTGATCGCATGATCGAAAATAAAAAAATATTGGCTGACAACATTGTTGGCACAGGTGAATCATGGCTGAATGAGTTATCTATAGGCGAATTAAAAAATGTTCTTGCATTACGCGAGTCCGAACTAGGAGGCTACTAGCTTGTTGGAATTACCTAAACTGAGTAAAATGGATCAAGCAAATAGGACTATTTTACGCAACCTCGGTCTGGACGCACAACTAGAACAAGGGCAATGGTATGTCCGCCAGGGACATGTGCTCAATATATCTCTGGAGAAAAACTGCATCATGGCTCAGATTCAAGAAACGTCGCTTAAATCCTACGAGGTGAAAATCCGCCTAAAATCATTTCCCGGTGAAATATGGGATATGATCATCACCACACTTGCACAACAAGCGACTCTTGCTGCTGTCATTATCGACGGTGAACTGTCGCTGGAAATTGATAAGTTGTTACAAAACGCCGGCATTTCTTTGTTCCCCCAATCGCCAAAAGAATTCATCACTGAATGCTCTTGCCCTGCTATTCCCCGTCCCTGCAAGCATATAGCTGCCACTTTTTGTATCCTCGCTCAAGAATTTCTTAAGAATCCCTTCGTCATGTTTATCTTGCGTGGTAAATCCCAAGACATGTTACTGGCCAATTTAATCGAGAAACGAGCCCAAATGCAGCAAGACTCTACAGAACTACTGCCGGACGTTCCATTAGCTGACAAGAGTCTCTCGCCAGATGATCAAGCGGAAATCATTTGCAATTACTGGCAAACACCAGACAGGCTTGATGCCATTCATTTTGAGGAAGAAATTCCACCTGCAAGCTGTCATCCCCTCCAAGTCCTCGGCACCCCTCCGGGCTGGCCGGCTGGCATAAGTTTTTCTGAGCTTATGCACCCCTTTTATGAACATGTGAATAAGAAATATGGAACGATTATAAAGCAATGAGATGTTAGAATAAAGCGTAATACTTCCATCCTCATTCTGACAGAGAAATGAATCATGAAAGTCATAGATCCGGTTTAAAACCTTGACCTGAAAACGGAGTTTTAATGAAATTAGCGGTTATGAAGTCTCATTTGATTCTTTAGATTTCTGCTCAGACGAACTTTTGCGCTCAAATGTTTCAAACATTACTTCTTCCGGCTCTACCAGTCGATTGCTTTTCTGTCCTTCTCCATTTACATGGCTTGTTTAATTTCATTAAACTTATTTTATCACCCAAATGAATTATAGCACTAAATACGACAAAGACCTGTCATATTTAGTGCTATAATTTTTTACGACACCAAAGAATATATAATTATTATTAGACATTCTGGTCTTCTTCCTTTAGCCTTCAGGGAAACCGCATCACTCCATAGAAACCAAACCACAAAAGTGTAAGCATGCTGCATAAGACATGGTGACTTTTCTTGGACTAATCTATTGGGTATACCTCCAAGCCTTGACAGCCAGCCGTTCATTCCTGCTTTCATCCTTTATTTAAGTTCTGTTAAGCTTTGCTGGATCGCTATTAACTGTTCAGCTGGAACTCCGCCATCCAGGGCTGAGAGCAAACTTAAATAAAAGTCATCCGCCTGTTCCGTCATGTGCGAGATTAGCTTTTCAAGCTCTCCCTCCATAACATTTCCATATAATGTCTGTATCCGTTTTTGTTCATTCTGTAAATACTCATCTGCTGATGCGCTAAGCACGCGATACAACTCGTCACTCATTAATTTACTTTCATTTTTTTCGAAAAATGATTTTGGATTTTTAAAATAAGTCATTGCTTTGGAAAACAACCCGTACTGAATATCTTTGAAAGCGACTTCAAAATCAATTTGCGCTTTATTCTCAAATTCAAAAAGGGAAAAAGATAAATCCGGATTTATCTCGAGAATCCTTTCGATAAGCACCCTCTGATGCTCTGCCGTTATTTTTTCAGCAAAGCGATCCATTCTTACCGTGGTTGCTCTCATTTCCTGGGCAAAGTCAAATCCAAATTCTTCGAGTAATTCCTCCAGCGCATTCTGCAAAACTTTTTTCAAATTACGGCCATCATCGCGTAACACTGTAGGATTGAATGCTTCTTTAAAGAAATCAGTAAAACGTAAAAATACCCGCTGCTTAATATAATAAACTAATTCCTCTGTTTCCTGATGCAGACGATTTTTTAAATCTTGTGCCGTCTGCTGTATAAAAATTGCGTTTATACCCGCTTTCTGAGCAACCATATTTTCCCGTTTTTGCTTCTTAACTTCAGCATCTTCTCTGGTACTATCAATGAGCTTCGCTACTAAATGAGAAACTCGATTTAGTTCATTTTCGGATGCTCGAGCCGCCAAGTTAGCCAAATCATTGCTAATAAAATGATAAAAAGCCTCCTCAAAAGCTGGCATTCCTGAAACGGGAGGGATTGTCCTATTCTCTTTTTCTTTTAGTGCCTGTAAACTCGATAATGGATATAGGTGAGGATTTCTGACTCCATATTTTATTAACTGCTCATGGACATATAGAGTAACAGTTTCCTTTTCTTCCTCATTATCAGCCAAATCAATAGCATTTATCATAAAAAACATTTTATCTAATTGAAATGAATCTTTTACACGCCCCAGCTGAATCAAAAACTCCCGATCGGCTTTTGAAAATGCATGATTATAGTAGGTTACAAACAATATAGCATCTGAATTTTTGATAAAGTCAAAGGCCACTCCCGTGTGACGGGCATTAATAGAATCCGCTCCCGGGGTATCAACTAGAGTAATTCCACTCCGGGTTAACGGACAATCATAATACAGATCAATCCATTCAACAAAGCAGGATTTTTCTTCTACTGCAACATAATCACTAAATTCGCTTATTGTTTTTTTGAGTATTGTACCTAGCTGCTCGCTAAAGGCAGTATACCCCCGGATAAATGCCTGCAAAAAAGCATAATTTGTCTTTTCGGCTGCCCCCTGCTGTCCCAATTGCTCATTGAGCTGTTCTACTTTTGTCCTTGCATCAGCTAAACTCTCCCCATGAAAATCAAATAGTTTCAAGGCATGATTGACCTCTTCGAGCATCACACTTTCTTCTTTAAGCTTAATGAGAACTGTCCCATGTGAATAGGACTCATTGATCGGCTTAATTTTGTTGATTGCCGCTGTCATTGGATTTGGTGAAACAGGCAATACTCTTTCTCCGATTAACGCATTCGCAAAAGAAGATTTACCAGCGCTAAATGCTCCGAATAAGGCAACAGTAAAACCTTTATGATCTAATCGTTCCGCTTTTTCCTTCAGTTCACCTGCAAGCTTCTTAAAGCCGGGCAGCCCCTGAACAAGCTGTGCCGTCTTCTTTAATTTTTCAGCTGTTTGTTTCATTCGATCTGAGGCGTTAGCGGGTAATGGAGTCTTTGCTTTTGGGATTGGCTTGTTCATCGGAAGAATGGATTTCTTCTGTACCTCTTGAACCTGCCCGGTTTCCCCATAAACGATCTCAAATTCCTCTTCTTCCAGATCAAACAAACGAAAACGGTCATCCTCTATCCCATTTGCCCTGTTAAGCAGCATTTCGAGCGACCTTTGCTCAAGACTCTTTGCAGACTCATATTTTTTCACCTGCTCAAGTGCGGTAATATACCGTTCTAGGCTTGCTGTTTTTTGGGTTATTCTTGCTTGAAGGGCTGTATTTCTATCCTGCAAGGCATTAAGTATTTCTTTCTTAAGTTCAGCTAAAGCGCTTTTAGCCAAAAGTTTGATTGCGGTTGCCACATTATCCGTATAATTTATAACAGAAGTGTCAGATAAACGTGCCCCCGATTTTACAACAGATTCTAATAAGTCTTTTGAAAAATGAACATTGAAACTCTGGATTTTGGCAAGCAGTTCTTCATTGGAGGTCCTCTTGTCCCTTAAAAAGCGCAGCAGAAAATCACGAAGATGCCACTCTACCTGTGATTTTGTTTTTTCGAGTATTCCCTGGTAAAAAAGATTCAGTCTTTCCTCTCTTGCAGCCAAGGTTTTTTGTTTGGTAAACAGCCATCCAACCTTAAAATCGCCCTGACACGATTCAAGATAATCTTCAGCAAGCGCTCTGGTTTCAAACGGCATCAAATAGGCATTTGCCATGATTTTATTAACCTCGGCATCAAATTCGCTTTCCGCCCTTTCCGGCCCCTCACCTAAAGCGTTTTTCTCTTCACTCAGTCGGTTGTAGTTATCTGCTAGCCCTTCTTGCTCCGCAGCAGATAATTCATTTAAGATATTCTTGAACGGCTCTAACTCCAGTTCATTCTTTTTCTTTGTTACATCCAAATGGTCTTTGCTGATTTTTTGCAGGGAATGAAAAATAGATTGGAGGAGTAAGCTGTCTTTCTCCTTTAAACGCTCCGCCAAAAAAGCCTGCAGCTCTGGAAATTGATTATATTCATGATCATCGTGTTTTAAAGAGGTATAAAAAATCTCAGCTGGTTTCACGCCCCATGATGAGAAGGATTCAACCACACTTGTTTTAAATTCCTCAAAGGAAAGTTCCTGATTGGAATGCTTATCAACTTGGTTAATAACAAGATAAACCTCTTTGCCGGCCTCTGTCAGCTCTTTTGTAAACATAAAATTCAATTCGGATTGAACATGATTATAATCCATTACATAAAAAATCACATCAGCAAGGTGAATGGCAGATTCCGTGGCAATACGATGCGCATCATCTGCAGAATCAATACCGGGAGTATCCATAATAACGGTTTGACTTGGCAGTTGGGAATCCGAATGGCTGATTTCAATTGACTGGATTTGATCCCCATCCTTACAATAGTTTTTTACCATTTTATAATCATAGGGAGCGAGATATAAACGAGGTTTTTCGTTTTTAAAAAATACCTTTACATACTCTTCTCCCGCTTTGACTTTTACAAGATTGGCACTGGTTGGAATTGGGCTTGACGGCAGTAAATTTTCCCCCACCAAGCGATTAATGATCGTTGATTTTCCTGCAGAAAAATGTCCGCAGAATGCAATGGCAAATTCCTCATTTACTAGCTTATCAGCTAATTGCTTAACCTTTCCAGCATTTTCTTGATCATTGTGTTCTACTAAATATTCATAAACCGCTAAAAGCTTCCCTTTTAATGATCGAATTGTGAGTTGTAGATTCGCAGTTTGGATCATAAATAATTTCCCCTTATAACAAACATTGTAATTGTTTTATTTTATACTATACACTACTAATAGGCAATGTTATGTTCCCCCACTACGCGCAACATTCTACATTCATTATAAGACATTATAAAAATCACGATCAAAAAAACCCGCGAAATTCGCGGGTTTTTTGATGATATACAAGATAAAAAATTCATAGAAAATGTTCTCATGAGCATGCCACCAATGGCAGACATGGAAGCATCACATGTACTTCTTGGTCCGCAACCGGAAGATGCTCCACGCCTTTTGGAATAACAATAAATTCCCCTTCATCCAACTATAGCCCACCGTAATAACGCCAACTGCATACTTGTCAGTAGGGATGTTTAAGATTGGTCTGATTTCTTTATGGAACAAAGCCCGGTATCTTATTGTTTACTAAAATTTTTATCGGTTTAAAAATTTGTCACAAACCCCAATGAAACTCCGTGAGCATTATAAGAAGGATTATGGCCTCCAAGACCACCATTAGAAACATGCATTAGCATATACCCAATATTCACTGAAGAGTTTTCACTGGTTTTATAAACGAATTGAGGCCCGACCCGCCACATGAAATTATAAGATCTTCCACCAGCGGGAAATGTTCTGTCATATACGATAAATCCGCCGCTCAAATCGAGTGCTGCTGTTAGCTTACCAGAGAGTTTTTTTTCATTGCGAATCATATAAACAGGCCCGATGCCGACTGCAGAACTATCTTGATTCTGCTTCATAAAATCTATGCTGCCATATGGCCGGGTAATTGTAATTCCCCGGTATACAGACCTATTATTTTTTTCAGAAATTTTCTTAAATATATGTAGTGATACCGTATCAATATCGCGATTGCCGGTAAATGGAGTTAAGTAGTCCCACTCCAGTTCAACCTTAGAATCGGCCGCGTAACAATATGACATCCCTGGCATAAAAATCAGCAAAAAGTTAATGACAATTACCAAACAAATGAATCTACGCACGATACGACGCTCCCATCTAAGTTTTCTATATTTCAATCATATGGTTGCCATATACAAAATAACCATAAAATTCCTTTTCAAAGAAAATCATTATTAATATTCTATATACCGAATTATTTTCCTGCTAACTTATAAAATTTAAATAATTTATTTAAATTTTATAAACATTCATCAATAATTGATATGCTTCCCAATAAATTATATGATTAGATTGTGTATTATTATAAAGATTTACGATCTAACCAGTATCAAGTCCTTTATCGTAATGCCTCAATATCTTTTATCAGCATTTCAACATTTTTCTTATTCGTAGCCCAACTGGTACAAAATCTTACAGCACTGTGTGTAGCATCGACTTTTTCCCAGAAAGAATAAGAATACTTTTCGCCCAATTCCATTAACACATCATCCGGCAAGATTGGAAACTGCTGATTCGTTGCAGAATCATATCGAAAAGAAAATCCTTTTTCAGCAAATGCCTCCCGAATCATAATCGCCATATCCACGGCGTGCTTAGAAATTTCATAGTATAAGCCATCTTCAAATAAGGTTTCAAACTGAATCCCCAATAATCTCCCCTTAGCCAGCATTCCTCCATTTTGCTTGATAAAATACCGAAAATCTTTTTTCAAGGCATCATTTATAATTACTACTGCTTCACCAAACAATGCTCCAATTTTCGTTCCCCCTATATAAAATATATCACATAGCCTTGCAATATCTGCCAAAGCTAAATCACTGCCTTTAGAAGCCAGACCATATCCTAATCTGGCGCCATCCATAACCAACGGCAAACCACATTCTCGGCAAACTTTACTTAAAGCTTCTAATTCGAATCTACTATAAGTGGTTCCATTCTCGGTAGGGTGAGAAATGTAAACCAAGCCGGGCTGTACCAT
>JBEQCC010000047.1:0-9951 GCA_041639455.1 Pelosinus sp.
GCCCGCCGGAGCTCAAAGACTTAGAGGAGCTGACAATTTTGAATGGCGAATGCGTTTGGTGCTATCAGCTGAAATTGCACCCGATACAACCTTTAATGCACGGCTTGAATCGACAGGTACTAAATTCGGTTCGACACTTACGACGACCAAAGGGACACCTGTTGAAACTAGTAATGGCCTAAAAGTAAATAGAATGTTTTTGACCAATAAAAATTTTCTTGTTGATCAAATTCGAATTGGTCGGATGGGAATTGCCATGAATCAAAATTTGCTTGCGTTTAAATCATCAAATAATGATGGTATAGAAATTATCGAAAAAATTGGTGATGTGACTTTTAAAGGCGGCTTATGGGATGTTAATCCAGATTCAACTGCGGTCAAAGCTGGAGGAACTACATCTGACGCACAAGAATTATGGTGCCTCCGTTGGCGTTACGGGTGTCAACAAACCTGATGATCAAAAAGGCTATTATGTTATATACCAAACTACATTGAAAAAGAATCTGGCATTATCACTTGAATACTCAGATTTGAAAAAAGTTTCAACGGGTGCTCAATATGATAAAACGTATGCAGCACAGATACTATTTAATATATAAGAACAAGAAAATGGAAACGGAAAATATGATTAGAAACGAGGCCGATAACAAAAAGGTAGAGATAATCAAGTTGCTCTAATATTTTAACTTTAATATAGGAACTAGGAGTGGCTAAGTTATTAACTCTGCTATGTGTTTGTTAATGAACAGCATAGTATTTTGAAATATACTTTATATCGAGGTTAAAGCTATGAAAACAATACTTAAAGAATGTCAAAAAATAGAATCAGAATTCATTGATTTGTGGCGTAAATTAGTAAATATTGATTCGGGATCAGGATATAGCAAAGGGCTAAGGCAAGTGGGTGAAATAACTGGTGTATTTATGGAGAATTTAGGAATGAAAGTAACCCAATATCCTGCTAATCATAGGGAGTCTGAATTTAATATTTTAGGAGAAACAAAAGGTGACGGAGATCGTTCCATTTTATTATTAGCTCATCTAGATACTGTATTTCCTGAAGGTACAGTTGCACAAAGATCTTTTCATATAGATAGTGAATGGGCATATGGTCCAGGTGTTTCTGATTGTAAAGGCGGTGTTGTACAGGCCTTATATGCTACGTATATACTAAAAAAAATGGGCGTTGCGCCATATAAATGTCTTACTCTGTTATTTAATTGTGATGAAGAAATTTCTTCCCCTAGCTCTAAGGAGCTTATTATAAAGCTTGCAAAACAGCATGATTATGTATTGTCCTTAGAACCAGGTGGGATTAATGACGGGGTTGTAGAATGGCGCAAAGGGACGGCAAAACTCCATTTGGAAGTACAGGGAAAAAGTTCTCATTCAGGCAGTGATCCTGAGAGTGGCTGTAATGCATTACTGGAGTTAGCTCATCAGTTAACCCGGTTAGAACACTTGGGATGTAAAGATAAAGGAACCAGTGTTACTTTCACAAAAGCAAGAGGAGGAGAACGTTTAAATATAGTTCCTGATTACGCTGATGCCTGGGCAGATGTCAGAGTTACATCCCTTGAGGAATTAGACCGTATCGAAAAGGAATCGCTATCGTTAGTCGCGCAAAGTGTCATTCCGGGAACAATAGCCACAATAAGCCTGGATAGGCAAAAACCTCCTTTTGTTCCAAACCCAGGCACTAAAGGGTTGGTGCAAAAAGCAAAAGCAATTTATGCGGAAATTGGACGAACATTAAGCAGCGCGGGCGCTGGCGGTGCGTCTGATGCGAATTGGGCAGCTACTGCTGGACGAGCCATTATCTTAGATAGTTTAGGACCAGTAAAAGGCGGGGCCAATCATACTCCTGCTGAGAAAACTTCTTTAGCGAGCCTTGTTCCTCGTTTATATCTCTTAGTAAGAATGATTATGGAATTGGGTGGTGGCGATGTTAAAACTAAATAGGGCAAACCAACTAATGTGATCTTATTCATGACTTTATAACTATAAAAATAAAAGGAGGTTCATATGAATATTATTATTTCAATATTTGCTATTGTCTTGGTTGCTACATTGATTATCAAAAAATATAAATCTCAGACATCCTTGCTTTTAGGTGCTTTTATTTTAATGGTAGCAGCTTATGTACTAGGGTATAAAACAGAGTTTGTTCCGAGTAAACAATCTTTGGGTCTTCCTCTTTTTGATATGTTCGAATATGTTTCTTTGCTTGTGAGTAAGGACGTGGCTAATCTTGGATTGATGATTATGGCGATTACTGGATTTGCTAAGTATATGGATCATATTGGTGCAAGTTCGACGCTGGTACATATTGCAATGAAACCTTTAGGTCGCTTTAATGCTCCTTATATAGTGATGTCTCTTAGCTTTTTACTGTGTATGTTTATGGCATTATTTATTGCCAGTGCATCAGGATTAGCTATGCTTATGATGGTTACCGTTTTTCCTGTGTTAGTTCGGTTGGGAGTTAGCCGCTTAGGAGCCGCATCTGTGGTTAGTACAGGTCACTTGCTTGATATTGGACCTTCTTCTGCAACGACTGTATTGGTTGCCAAAACAGCTAATTTGAGTGTAGGTAATTTTTTTGTGGATTATCAATTAATTACCTATGTTATTACAGGTGTTGTTGCCGCTATTGCTCACTATTTTTGGCAAAAGTATCTAGATAGTAAGGACGCGGCGAATATAGAGATAGATAGAGAGTCTGAGATGGTTGTATCTGATAAGGCTATGGAGGGTATGGCACCTCCTGGACCTGCCATTTATGCGATTTTGCCAATTTTACCTCTGGTCTTCTTATTAGGCTGTGGTGAGTATGGCATAAAATCTTTAAAAATGACTGTCGTGACTGCGATGTTTTTGAGTTTAACAATTAGTATGATTTTTGAATTTTTCCGCAGTAAAGATATTAAGAAAACCTTTGCTGGGATTCAATCGTTTTTCAAAGGTATGGGCGACCAATTTACCATGACTGTGACATTAATTGTTGCTGGGGAAACCTTTGCTTACGGTCTGCAAGCTATTGGAACAGTCGATCAAATTATTGCGGGCTCGCAGAATCTGGGGTTGCACTCTTCTGCCATTACAGTCCTTATCGCTGGAATTATCGTATTTTTTAGCCTTGTTATGGGATCAGGTGTGGCACCTATGTTTGCTTTTACTCCTTTAATGCCTAATATCGCTCAGGGAATAGGTGGAAATTTGCCTGCTATGTTATTATCAATACAAAACTCGGCAAGTCTAGGACGACTCATATCACCAATCACTGCCGTCATTGTTGCAGTCTCAGGTATTGCTAATATATCTCCTGTAGATCTGGTAAAACGTAATTCTGTTCCGGTTATTGTATCGTTGATAGTTTCAATGGTATGTTCACTTATACTTTATTAAAAAGGGATGTGCATAAAAATGAATCATTCTTATGAAATGGAAGTATCAAGGGATTATCTAATGGAGTATACCAAAAATATTGCACAATGGGAAAGAGTTGCTGGTACCGATGGTGAATTACAGGCTTTTCACTATCTTGAGCAGCAATTGATAAAGTTTGGTGCCAACACCCATTTATACAGTCATGACGCATTTATCAGCGTTCCCCAGAGTGCAGCATTACAAGTAGCTGGTCAACATTTTTCCTGCCAAACTCATTCTATGGCAACTTCAACAGGTGATGATGGCATCCAAAGAACGTTGGTTTATGGTGGGAAATCAGCCGATCTTACGGCGAGCATTTGTAAGGACAATATTGTGTTGCTAGAAGGACGGGCTGAACGAGAGCCGATTATTAAGGCGCATCAGTTAGGCGCAGCTGGCGTAATCTGTATATCTGGTGATTATATTTACGAATCGTGCATTTCTCCGATCTGGGGATCACCTTCTCATATGAACAAGCATCTGCTTCCTTGTATACCTGTTGTTTCGATAACAACGACAACGGGAAAACAGATAAAAGATTTACTTGCTAGTAGCTCTCCCTTAGCGCACCTGCAGACAAAGGTCAACTCTTCATGGCGCAAAATCCCTCTCTTAAAGGCCGAAATTTCCTCCTTTCAGCCTACTGACAAATTTGTCATGTTCTCTGGGCATGTTGATTCCTGGTATCATGGTGCTATGGATAATGGAACCGCCAATGCCACGATGATGGAAGTCGGAAGAATTGCAGGGCAGCATCGAGAAGCTTTGCAGCATAATCTTCGTTTAGTATTTTTCTCAGGTCATTCCCAAGGTCGGTATGCTGGCTCCTCTTGGTATTGTGATCATTTCTGGGAAGATCTTCATCAAAACTGCATTGTCAGTATTAATATCGATAGTGTTGGTGCAATCGGGGCAAATGATTTAACCCGATCCACTATTATGCCTGAAGCAAAAGGGGTAGCAATTGAGGTTATTAAAGAAAATACCGGTGTAGATTTTGTTGGCAGGCGCTATTCGCGTTTTGCAGATCAGTCTTTTTGGGGTGTAGGTGCATCTTGCGCTTTTGCTTCCTTTTCTAAACAAATGTTAGGTAATCGGCAGAGGGTTGGCAATTTTTCCATACCTGCAGGCGGAAGTCTTGATTTAGGCTGGTGGTGGCATACACCGGAAGATAAGATTGACAAAATTGATCCGGATAATCTAGTGCGAGATGCTAAGATCTTTACTACCTATATAATGCGTTTCCTTACAAGCAAAATCATCCCTTTAGATTTCAGAGCAGCAGCCATTGAGATTATTGGTATTCTTAAGGATTGGCAAAGTAAAGCGGGAGAACATTTTGATTTAACAGAAGCACTGCAAAGAGCAGAGCAATTGCTCTTGGAATTAAATGAATTGTATCAATATGCCCCTGGAGAGGAAACGGGCACAGTAGAAGAAATTGAGGTTTTTAATCAGACTCTCTGGAATATCGGACGGATTCTAGTACCTCTTAATTTTACACAAGGCTGCATTTATGAAAATGATCCTGCAGTTGCTCAGCCGCCGATGCCTTCCTTATCAGCCATCAATCAATTAGCGGCGGCTACGGATGATGAGCGAAAGGAAATACGCGTAGAGTTAGTCCGTCGTCGCAATTATGTAATACATTCTTTATCGAGGGCGTTAAAAGTACTGGGAAATGCAAAAGAATTTTAAATATATCTAATCTACTGGAGGAATGTAATGTGTTAGGCTTAAGTATTGCGTTGCTGGTCGTGGGAATATGCGCATATTTAATTATTAACAAATACAAAGCGCAAGCCGTACTGATTTGTGGAGGCTTTGTCATGATGGCCTGTGCGATTATTTTCAATTTTGGCCCGATTGTACCTCAGAAGTTATCAACAGGCTTTGCTTGGTTTGATCTGTTTAAATTTATAGATGATTTAGCCTCAAAGCGTACTGCGGAGCTGGGACTGATGATCATGGTATGCGCTGGGTTTGCTAAATATATGGATAAGATAGGTGCCAGTAAGGCAATGGTGAAGTTGGCGGTTAAGCCTTTAGGATTACTTAAATCTCCCTATTTGGTGTTGTGTGGTGGTTTTCTTATAGGGCAGATTTTACACCCCTTTATTCCCAGTGCATCGGGATTTGGTCTATTATTGATGGTGACAATGTATCCCATTTATATTTCATTAGGAGTAAGTAAAACCTCGGCGGCAGCGGTCATTGCCACTAATGGTAGTCTTGATCTTGGTCCGGCGTCAGGAAATTCAATTCTGGCTGCAAAATATGCTGGGATTACACCAGTCGAATACTTTATTAGCTATCAATTGCCACCTGCTATTGCAATTTCAGTAGTTTTAGTCGTTTGCCACTACTTTGTACAGAGATGGTTCGATAAAAAATATGAAGGTGGTTTAGCAACGGGATCTGCTAGACAAGAGGTGGCTGCTACTGTACAAAAGGAAAGTGAAGAGATAATACCACCAATCTATTATTCAATTTTACCAGCGGTGCCACTCATTTTAATTTTGTTATTTGGCTATTTCAAGGTTGGAGGCATTAATATGGATATTAATGTGGCTTTGTTCATTGGATTGTCTATGGCTATGTTAATAGAGTTAATCAGATGGAGAAGTATAAGAAAAGTATTTTCTAGTATACAGACTTTTTTTGATGGTATGGGCGTGCAGTTTGCTACTGTAGTAACTCTGATCGTTGCTGGTGAAACATTTGCCAAGGGGCTAACTTCTTTAGGTGCGATTGACACGATAATCAAGGCGGCGGAATTTGCTGGATTTGCTAAGGAGGCAATGGTTGTTATGATGAGTGGAATTATTACTTTTTCGTCAATTGTTATGGGTTCAGGCAATGCACCCTTCTTTGCCTTTGCAGCTTTTGCACCTGATGTTGCTACAAAGGTTGGGGCTGAAGCAGTGAATTTTTTATTACCTATGCAGCTTTCAGCCAGTGTTTCTCGGGCGCTGTCGCCTATTACGGCAGTAGTTGTTGCAATAGCAGGTGTGGCTGGAGTTTCGCCATTCGAAGTCATTAAACGGACTGCCATCCCGCTAATAGCAGGTTTGCTTGTGATACAAGTTATGATGCTATTCATGTTTTAAAATAGAAATGAGAAAAATAACGGAAATATGGGCATTGATAATGCTCATATTTCCGCTATTTACTAGACTATGATAACAGATAGTATCCTAATAAAAATAAAAGGTATTTAAGCTATTAGTAAAGAATTTGATTGTTGGTCAATAATACTAACTGGCTGTAAGGGAAAGAGGGAAATATGAGAAACAATGAAAATAAGCAGAGAATTTATGCGTCTGTTGAGAATTTGCGTGACCAGTTGATTCAAATGAATGAGTTTATTCATGATCATCCAGAACTGGGAGATAAGGAGGTTAAAGCACATAAGTTATTGACGGATATTCTGGAAGACAATAGATTTCAGGTGGAAAAAGAAGTATTAGGTATGTCTACAGCTTTTCGTGCAACATACTCTACAGGTGAGAATGGTCCTAAGGTTGGACTTTTATGTGAATATGATGCATTGCCAGAAATGGGGCATGGTTGTGCTCATAATATGCAGGGACCTGCTATTGTAGGCGCTGCATTAGCTTTAATTCAAGAATTGGCAGACGTTCCTGCCACGATCATTATATATGGAACACCCGCGGAGGAAACGACAAGCGGAAAACTTCCTATGGCCAAGGCAGGATTATTTGATGAATTAGATTTCGCCATTATGATGCACGGAAGTGATACTACTACTGTTGATGGAAAGTCCCTAGCAGTCAATTTAGTAGACTTTGTTTTTGAAGGTGAAGCAGCCCATGCTGCGATCGCCCCTGAGAAAGGCATTAGTGCCCTTGATGCAGTATTAATGACTTTCAATGGAATTGAATACTTACGAGAGCATGTGAGAAGTGATGTCCGTATTCATGGGATTATCACAGATGGTGGAAAGGCGGCCAATATTGTACCAGAACGAGCAGCAGCCCAGTTTTATATTCGAGCTGCTGATCGACCTCATTTGGATACAGTTGTGGAGAGGGTCTACAATGTGGCTCGGGGTGCGTCACTTGCTACAGGAGCAATGCTTTCTATTCATGAAGTGAAGGCTTATGATAATAAATTCAATGTTGAAATTTTGAATAAAATTCTACTAGCTAATGCAGAGGAAGCAGGTGCGATAGGAATATCTCCTCCGCGGGAAAAAACTGGTTCAACGGATTTTAGTTGTGTAACTTACCGTGTTCCTGGAGCTTGTTTGAGGGTTAAATTTGTGCCTGTAGGTTGCACAAGCCACACTCCAGAATGGGTGAAAGCTGGTATAGAAAAAGATGGGCAAGAGGCTGTTATAGTAGCAGCAAAGGCGATTGCTGCTACATGTTTTGATATAATAAGTGACAGTGATTTATTAAGTCAGATAAAGAATGAATTTTATGTAGCAAAATGTAAGTTGTAAAATATTGACTGGGACTTTTTAACATCAATTCATATGCTTTTAGGACAGATCAAAGAAATGTCAAGATTGATTCATGTATGAAATTATTTTCTTTCCAAGCTCGCAAAGATATATTTTAAATAGCTAATTAAAAGGTATTATGGAATTAAGTAGAATAAAAATTTAATAGGTTAAAATTATTTTTAAAATATGGCTTGGAATATGCAGGTGTTTCATGGATATTTGGAAGAAAAATTTATATGTTTGTTGGTTTGCTGTGTTTATTGTATCTTCGGGGATGAGTCAGATGGCTCCGTCACTGCCTCTTTATATTGAACATCTTGGTATTCATGATACAGCATCGATTGCCAAATGGTCTGGAATTGTTTTTGGCAGTAATTTTATAAGCTTGGCAATTTTTGCTCCGATTTGGGGTAAATTTGCAGATAAGTATGGACGAAAGCCCATGATTTTAAGGGCCAGTCTTTGGCTATCCATTATTGTGACCTGTATGGGTTTCGTTGACAATGTTTATCAGCTAACGGGTCTGCGGATATTACAGGGAGCTCTTTCTGGATTTCAACCAGCAGTCATTACATTAGTTGCGACGCAGACACCAAATGAACGAGTCGGATGGGCACTGGGAATTCTTTTTAGTGGGCAAGTTGGAGGTACCTTATTGGGACCACTATTTGGGGGATATTTATCAGAAATAATAGGATTTCGGCAGACCTTTATTACAATCGGATTTACATGCTTTGTTGCCTTTATTGCATCCTTCTTATTAATAAAAGAAAGGCAGGTTTCAACAAGTCAAAATACTCTTACCTTTCACGATGTTTGGCAACTCCTTCCCAATCATAAAGTGACGGTGTGTTTGTTCGTCACCACACTGGTCATGCAACTGGCTCTTATGTCCATACAGCCAATAATTACTGTTTACATTACCCAATTATCTTCAGACAGTAATCATATTATTCTCATTTCAGGTGCGGTTTTTGCTGCTTCAGGACTTGCTAGTATAATCTCCGCCCCTAGACTTGGGAAGATTTCTGATCGGATTGGACCGCAAAAGGTGTTATTAGCAGCATTAATTGTCGCGGGAGTGCTCTTCATTCCCCAAGCATTTGTGGAAAATTCTTGGCAACTGGGAATACTTCGCTTTTTACTAGGATTAGCAACGGCGGGTTTATTGCCTTCCATTAATAGTCTTATTAAACAAACTACGCCGGATTTAATTACAGGACGGGCTTATGGCTATAATCAGTCCGCACAATTTTTAGGTGTCTTTTTAGGTTCGGTACTAGGTGGACAAATGGCAGGTACTTTCGGCATTCATTATGTATTTTTCTTTACAGGAGGATTATTAGTGATCAGTGCATTTTGGGTTTATCATACGATATACCAAGAAAAAATTGATGTTTGCTAATCGAAGATAATCTAGCATTTTAATTGGGTCAAACCAAGCTAAATGTTTAGAGGTTTACAGAAGCTGTAAAACCTTGCGAAGGAACCTAGAAGGGGGAAAATGGTATATAGCCATTGTCAATCCTATTTATATAAAGTCAGAGGGCCTAGTGGTATTAATATACTGCTAGGCTCTCCGACTTTTATATGTAACAAAAAATATATAAAACGGGGAAATAGCGATGAACAAGGTAGAACAGTAATTCAATTTTATGGGAAATTTGACCGTGAAGAACTGCGATTGTTAGTGAATAGAGCTGCCAATGCAGAGAATAAAAATAAGTTCTAGGAGACTTTTATCCGTCAGCACGACAGTTATTATATTATAACAATTTATTTAAGCGTAATAATAAATCATTTTTATGACCTGCTGATAAAAAAACAATATTATCAATATTGCGATAATTTAACTATAATAAAATTAAAAATTTGCAGTTCTAATAGTTAGAATATTTGATAATACAAAAAACAGGAGATGATAGTATATGGGAAATAAAGCTGAGATAGAAGACTCCAACTTTACAGCGGCGCTGGGGAAATGGGCCTCGCAGTCGAAGGCGGCATGGAGCGATATCGTCTTAGAACGTGCACAGCATGCAATGAGT
>JBEQCC010000048.1:0-9795 GCA_041639455.1 Pelosinus sp.
TTCAGCATATGGTCTTGTCCCATCATTATGAGCCAGAGTTTGGCAGCCCTAAAAGACCAATGATACCCGAGGCTGAAATACTGCATTATCTGGATATCATGGATGCGAGAATGTATGATATGGGACGAACGTTAGAAAAGATAGAAGACGGACATTTCTCTGATAAAGTTTGGCTGCTGAATAATCGAAAACTGTATAAATCTTCAATATAAAAGCGGTAGAGAGGATAAAGGACCAAATACTCTTTTCTAACCAAGTTAGCGATGAGCCGATGTTTGGCAACAATGGTAAAAAAGTGAAGGACGTAAGTGATATGAATGCAGAGCTATGTTTCACTCAGGGAGCTGAGCTGGCACATAAAGGAGATGCGTTGCAGGCATTAAAGCTTTTTCATCAAGCAATCTCTTTAAAACCAGATTATGCTGAAGCTTATAATGGTATAGGTGCACTACTAATCAATATGAATAATCTAAATGAAGCAGAGTTATATCTTCAGCGTGCCTTAGAATTAAAAGCCGATTATCCTGAAGCGTTATTCAATTTAGGAACGCTATTTTCTAGAACAAGTCTTTTGGAGGAAGCTGAAATCTGTCTTCGTGAAACGATAAGCTGCGAACCTGGCTTTCCAGAGGCACATTTTCGTCTTGGAATGGTACTCAAGCAGATGGAGCGCTTAGATGAGGCTGAAGATCATCTAAAATTAGCTGTCAGACTGCGATCTGGCTTTATAGAAGCCGAATTTGCATTAGGAGTCTTATATTTACTTCAGGGGCAGTATGAAAAAGGCTGGACAGGGTATGAACTGCGTCGCAGGATCTTTAATGCCTGTGATTCTGGATGCAATTGGAAGGTGGAAGACCTAATCGGACAAAAAATAGTATTGTTTCATGAGCAAGGGTTCGGGGATACAATCCATTTTGTAAGATATGTTCAAGACATTGAAAAAGTGGCTTCCAAGGTGGTTTTGTTCCTTCCAAAACAGTTAAAACGATTGATGTCTGCTTCATTTGAGAATATTACCATTGAAACTGACGAAAAGATGGTTGGAGACTATACAATTTCCTGTCCATTACCAAGTCTGCCATTTATGTTTCATACTACACTGGATACGATTCCTAGCTCCATTCCCTATATAAAAGCAGATTCTAACCTGATAGATAAGTGGAGTGAAATGCTGAAAAAAGAAATAAAGGATCAGTCTTTTACCATTGGTGTTGTTTGGGCCGGTAATCCAAATCATAAAAATGATAAAAATCGATCCATTCCTTTTCATGTGTTCAAACAGCTTTTCTCTCTACAGGCGGTAAGTTGGGTAAGCTTGCAGATGGATGAAAAAGCTGCCGATCTACAAGCAGTTTCCCATCAAGTCATTGATTTTCATGAGAATATCAGCGACTTTTCCGAAACAGCGGGACTGATTGAGAATCTGGACCTGATAATAACGGTAGATACGGCAGTTGCGCATTTAGCAGGAGCTATGGAGAAAGAAACATGGCTGCTTTTGTCTAGCGATCCTGATTGGCGCTGGCAGGCAAAAGGACAAAAGAGCCTGTGGTATCCAACGATACGAATTTTTCGTCAAATTCATAGAGGTGATTGGCAAGACGTTTTAGCACGAGTAAAAACGAAGCTGGAAGCTAAGCTTAAGAAATAATAACAAATTTAACAAACGTAGAATACAGTTAGACCATAAATTCATTTCAGAAAGGTTTTCTATATTTCGGTTCATAAAAAAATCAGGAAACGGCTATCTACGCTGTTTCCTGATTTTTTAAATTGTGCAATGTCATATAAACAACAATGGTAATCCCTTGCTTCTTCGCGGTTCAAACGTTTTTATTTTAATAGCCGATTGCTTTACTTATAAGCTTAATTTGGTTTTAATTCTTTCAATTGCTTCAATGGTGGCTTCTTTATTCCCAAAGGCTGTCAGTCTGAAGTAACCTTCTCCAGAAGGACCAAAGCCAGTACCAGGAGTACCAACAATATGTACTTCATGGAGAAGCTTGTCGAAGAAAGACCAAGAATCCAGTCCTTTTGGTACTTTCAGCCAAATGTAAGGGGCATTTACGCCACCGAAGGTTTGTATGCCAATGCTTTCTAGACCTTCCTTAATGATTCTTGCATTATCCATATAATATTTTACGACACTCTTGATTTGAGCTTGACCTTCAGGAGTATAAACCGCTTCCGCTCCATTTTGGATAATATAAGGAGTACCGTTTCATTTTGTTGTTTGTCTGCGGTTCCATAATTTATTTAAGGGGTGTTTTTCGCCAGTGGCAGTAAGAGCCAGAACGGTTTTAGGCACAACGGTATAGGCGCATCTAGTACCAGTAAACCCGGCCGTCTTGGAAAAAGAGCGAAACTCAATAGCGACTTCTTTGGCACCTTCAATTTCATAGATGCTGTGAGGAAGCTCCGGGTCCTGGATATATGCTTCATAAGCAGAATCAAATAAGATAATTGAGTTGTTTGTTCTTGCATAATCAACCCATTTTTTTAATTCTTCTTTAGAAAGTGTGGTGCCTGTAGGATTATTAGGAACACATAAATAAATAAGGTCTACCTTTTCCGTAGGCAACTCTGGAACAAAATTATTTTCTGCATTGCAGATTAGATAAGTGACGTTTTCAAAGATTCCATTAGAAAAATCACCCGTTCTACCGGCCATTACGTTGGTATCCAGATATACAGGATATACAGGATCAGTAATCGCAACTTTGTTATGTATACCAAAAATCTCTTGAATATTACCTACATCGCTTTTTGAACCGTCACTGACGAAGACTTCATCTTCTTCAAGTTCGACACCTCTAGAGCGATAATCAGTTTCAATGATCTTCTTGATAAGGAAGTTATAACCTTGTTCTGGTCCATAGCCTCTAAATGTTTCGGCGTGTGCCATTTCATCCACGGCTTTGTGCAAGCCTTCAATGACAGCAGGGGTTAAAGGCTGTGTAACATCACCAATTCCCAATCGAATGATATTTGCTTCTGGAAATTCTGCTTTGAAAGTTGTAACTCTCTTTGCGATTTCTGCAAATAAATAACTGCCAGGGAGTTTCAAATAGTTTTCGTTGATTAAAGCCATTAATATAAGCTCCTTCCTTAATATGATACATTTTAACTAAAGAATTTGTTAATTTGATATCGTATTTACATACTTATTATTTCTATTGATTCAGTAGTTACATATCGTATAGCCTTATTATACTATATATGACTATTTTCCTGCATATATTATGGGAGGATATTTTTAAAAAACTTGAAAATTATTATTTGCAGCTTCGATTACACCACTAAATACATTCTATTTTATCCAAAACATCAGTTTTCATTACGCAAATCTTGCAGACATTGCCTTATATTATAATGGGGACTAGTATAGGTGTTACCATAATTGTAATAATACCAGCGACAATCATTGTTAAGCTTGCGAAGATGCGATTGCAATGATTGAATCTCCGAGAACACCGAGGGCAATTCCTAGTAATCCACCAATTTGTGCAATACATTTTTAATGTACATTTGTATTCACCTCTATGTTATATAAGTAGTATATATCATTACTAACCATGCGTAACATTCATAATAACAATTAAAATTATGAATGTTGGCTGATGATTGTTAATCTACTCAAACATAAGAGGCTGTCAATGCACAAATCAGGATTGGCTTTAGCCATGAGAAAAATGCTGACGCGTCCTTTTGTCCGTTGCGAGCATGGCGAAGCAATCCCCTACTTGTTAAGAAATTGCTTCGCTATGCTCGATAATGACAGATTGATGCTTTAGTGATGCTCAAAAACTTATAAATTTTATAATATAAGAAAGGAGGCTCCCCCCAGCATAAGTCTTTTAAACCTATGCTGAGGGCAGCCTCCTTTCTTATATTACCTGCCGCGGGCTTGTTCTCTGAGACGTGCCACACGTTCAACGGTAGCTGGATGAGTGCTAAATAAGTTTGTCATCCATTGTCCCGTCCCGCTTAATGGGTTAATAATAAATAAATGAGAGGTAGATGGTGTGGAAGCAGGCAGCACTTTATGTTTGGCATAATAGTCAATTTTCTCTAAAGCGTTTGCTAATGCTAATGGATTATTTGAAATGGCGCCACCAATTTCATCGGCCATATATTCTCTTGAGCGAGAAATTCCTAATTGGATAAGAGTTGCAGCAATAGGGGCTAGTACGATGGTAAATAGTGTACCTAGCAGACCGCCATTATCGTCTTCATTGCTGCGCCCCATACCGAAGATGGCTGACCATTGAGCCAGGTAGGCGATCCAGGTAATAACGCCTGCGATTGAAGCAACAACGGTACTAATGAGTGTATCGCGATTTTTAATATGAGCTAATTCATGAGCGATAACACCTGATAATTCGTCATACGATAGGGTTTTCATAATCCCGGTAGTAACTGCGACAACACCATATTGCGGGCTGCGTCCCGTAGCAAAGGCATTAGGGACATCGGAATCAATTACGTAGACTCTAGGCATCGGCAAGTTTGCCCTATGGGCTAGATTGGCTACCAGCTTGAAGAGATCAGGCCCTTGCTCAGCTGTAATTTCCCGGGCACTGTACATACGCAGAACCAGTTTATCACTAAACCAATAACTCCCTAAATTCATAGCCAAGGAGACTATCAGCATGATACCTACTCCGAATCTGCCGCCAAATAGACCACCAATTGCCATTAAGAGACCTGTTAGGGCTGCTAACAATAAGGTTGTTTTTAGATTGTTCATTATAAAAAAGCCTCCTTTTAATTTGTTTTTGAGTAAAAATCAAGATATAGTAAACAGACCTTGCCCACATACTGTTAGATATGAGGCAAGGTCTTGCTTGCAATTATGATTGCCAGTATAGCCGGGATGAATCCGTGTTGACGGCAGATACTGTACAGCTACTCCCCTTGCAGGGTATTTATATCTTTGTTTGCTTATATAGTAACATGGGGTTATATAATTGTCAATAGTTATTCTTTTTTAAGAAAAGAAAGCTTGTATTTTCAGAATCACTTTCAAAGTGAATAGTTAGGTTAAGAATTTCTGGCGAATTGCCAATACGGACAGGGGGATCCCATGATCGAAGCCGCTATATATGCTCAAAATCAGTGTGATGCATGGCATTGGTTACTTGATAATAGATAAGTCTATTTATTTTCGTGACCGACTTGAGGATTTCCTGCTATAGATAGGATACTAAGAGCGATTTGATTATATATATGTTGGTAAGAGATGTGCAGCGTTTTTCTTATTATACTCTTTATTATGCAGGATTTAGAGAGAAGGGAATCGAAGTTGATAATTTTATATCATTGTAATGCTAATGCGGAATTGAAGGTTAGGTAGAAAAAGGGAGAAGTAGAATGGATAATCAACAGATCTGTGGACCTCTTGGGCCAGTTGATGAAGACTTGATCATAAAGACATGTCAGGAGCTAGTGCAAATTCCCAGCTATACAGGGCAAGAACAAGAAATTGCGGATCTGTTAGTAGAGAAGATGCTTGCTTTGGGGTATGACTCGGCTTGGATAGATGGTGTGGGAAATGTAATTGGCGAAATTCGCGGAAATCATCCAGGTCCTAAAGTGTTGTTTGATAGTCACATCGATACAATACCTGTGAGTGGTACAGAAATATGGATTCATGCCCCCTTTGAGGGATTGGTTGAGAACGGACGTATTTATGGTCGTGGGGTTGTAAGCATGAAGGGAGCTTTGTCCGCAATGATATGTGGGTTGGCACCTTTGGCCCAATATAAAGATAAACTTTCTGGATCTGTATTTGTATCCGGTACAGTTGGCAAGGAGCAGTTTGAAGGATTGGCCTTTCGCCAAGTGATTCAAGTAATAAAGCCGGACTATGTGATTGTTGGAGAAGCTTCTGATTTATCGATTTGCTATGGGCAGCGGGGGCGGGCTCAAGTGATCGTGATGACGAGAGGAAAAGCCGCTCATTCTGCTGTTCCTTTAGCAGGGAAGAACGCCAGTGAGATGATGTTACATTTAGCAGCAGAAATTAAGAAGCAGACAACCTTTTCCGTTAGCTCATTAGGACAAGGGAGTTTAGAACTAGTAAGTATCGCCTCCGCTCCTTGTCCGGGGAGTTCTACAGTGCCCCATACATGTTGGGCTACATTTGATCGGTATATGGTCCAGGATGAATTGGAAACAGATATCTTGCAATCAATCCATAAAGCCATTGCTATATTGCAGCATCAGGATGCTGACTTTAGTGCGGAGGTAGGGATTGCTGAGTCTGGTCTAGAGTGCTATACAGGACAATATTTAACGGGAAAACGATTTTTTCCTGGGTGGATATTATCCCCTGAACATGAATTGGTAAGTGGTGCCCAACAAGCTTTAGGCAAAGCTGGCTTTAGCCCTGCACTTTCCACTTATACGATTTCCACGAATGCTAGTTACTCTGCCGCGATAGCAAATATTCCTACTATCGGTTTTGGTCCTGGCTGCGAGAAGGATATGCATATTGCAGATGAGAATTTAAGAGTAAATCAATTAACGGCTGCAGCGTCAGGCTATCAGGCGATTGCTTGTCAATTTTTGCTTACAAAGGAATAAGAAAGTAGTGAGAGGTGGCGATGAATATTTTGAAAAGCAATAAAGAGGGATGGGAATATCTAAGAGAGATACCTGTTTTTGCAAAGCTGCCAGAAAAGCAATTGGAGATTATTCATAATCATACAATTGAGCGGCGCTTTCGCAAAGGCATGATTGTTTTTCTAGAAGGTGATACAGGTGAAGGATTTCATTATGTAAAAAGCGGCAAAGTTAAGGTTCTTAGAACTTCTGATGATGGGCGGGAACATATTATTAAGATCTTAGGGGCAGGAGAAATTTTCGCTGAGGTGCTGATGTTTAATAATCAGCCTTATCCGGCGACTGCTGTGGCGGTAGAGCCTTCTTGTATTGGTATGATACGTAATATAGACTTGGAGCAGCTGGTACTTACGAATAATGAACTGGCCCTACAGTTAATAAAAGCGCTAAGTCAGAGATTAATTTATGCACAGCAAAAAATTAAAAACTTGGCTTTGAATGATGTAATGTCACGCACCGTAGAAGTATTATTGCGCTTAAGCCAGGAGCAAGGTGATATTAAAGACAATGGCGTAATTGAACTTGCTCTTGATTTATCGAGGCAAGACTTAGCAAATCTAGTGGGGACAACAAGAGAAACGGTAACAAGAACCTTAAGTTCTTTGAAAAAAGATAAACTTATCGATTTTGACGGTCAGAAAATAAAAATTTTGGATGTAGAATATTTAAGACGATTAATTTCCTAGGGTGTGTCTGAAAACTAGCGGAATGGTCGATGACGAGTAATTTTTGTGCCAGACGAGGCAAAACTTCGCAGGAATAATGGTTCTTATTTCAAAAAGTTTTAACGAAGTATAGCGCAAAAAGCGCTGTCAGTGGCCATTTTGATAGTTCTCAGACACGCCCTAAATATACGACAAAATAAAAGACGCTAAAAGAAATTATTTAAAAAAACTTTTGAAACGCAAAGACACGAAGAGTGGGAAGAAAGTATACTTTCTAATTTATAAAAAAATCCTGGATGAATTTCATCCAGGATTTTAATTTAGCCAAGAATGGCTTTTAGATCTTCATCAGGAGTGGTAATCAGCTGTAAACCGAAAGACTCATTTAATACTTTGAAGACATTTGGTGAGATGAAAGCAGGTGGTGTAGGACCAATGCGAATGTTTTTAACTCCTAAATGCAGCAGAGTTAAGAGAATCGCTACTGCTTTTTGCTCATACCAGGATAGAACAAAGGAAAGTGGCAGGTCATTTACGCCGCAATTAAATGCTTTAGCTAGGGCTACTGCTACTTGAATGCCTGAGAAGGCATTGTTGCATTGGCCTAGATCCAAGAGGCGAGGAATGCCGTCAATATCGCCAAAGTCCAAATTGTTAAAGCGATATTTACCACAAGCTACAGTTAAGATTACACAATCTTTAGGAACTTTTTGTGCAATTTCAGTATAGTAGTTACGACCAGGTTTTGCACCGTCGCAGCCCCCAATTAAGAAGAAACGTTTGATCTTACCGGCTTTAACCGCTTCGACCACTTTGTCAGCCAGGCTAAGGATAACACTATGATGGAAACCTGTAGCAATTGTATAGTCTCCAGCTGTTTCAGGCAGAGCTGGCAAGGATTTTGCATGAGCAATAATTTCGGAGAAATCACGGTCAAGGATTTGTTTGCCACCTTGTAGACCTGTAATATTACGCATATAAATGCGATCTCCATAGGAACATTTGTCAGTAAGAGGCATTACACAATTAGTTGTAACCAAAATAGCACCAGAGAATTTTTCGAATTCTGTGCGCTGATTTTGCCATGCAGTACCGAAATTTCCAATTAAGTGTTTATATTTTCGAAGTTCAGGATAGGAATGGGCAGGCAGCATTTCCCCATGCGTATAAACATTAACGCCTGTACCTTCTGTTTGTTTTAATAATTCTTCAAGATCTAAAAGATCATGACCTGTGATCACAATGCCAGGACCGGCTTTAGTGCCTGTAAATACCTGTGCAGGGGCTGGTGATCCATAGCGTGCAACATGGGCATTATCTAATACATCCATGATTCTAAGGTTCATTTCACCGCATTTTAATACCATTTCAATATGGCGTTCTAAGCTAAAATTAACATTTGTGAGAGTAAAGAATAAAGCGTCATGCATAAAAGCGTCGACTTGTTCATCTCTAGCACCAAGTTCTCTAGCATGGTGGGCATATGCAGAAATTCCTTTTAGACCAAAAACAAGAGTATCTTGCAGACTGGCAATATCCTCATTTTTACCGCAAACCCCCACCTTGGTACAGCCTGTACCTCCAGCGGTTTGCTCGCATTGACGACAAAACATGCTCATGAATCATATCCCCCTTACCATTTTTTATTACGTCCTTTATTATAATGGTATTGGAAAATAATATATGTGATGTATGTCACAATTTGCAAATACTTGCTAAAAAGAATCAATATAATTTTAGAAGAATCAAGTTACCACAAGAGTAATGTCGTCACCGCTTTTTACAAGGGATGTATATTCTGTCGGTTGATTATTTAAAAGAATCTTGACAATACTTCCAGGAGGAATGGTTTTCGGATTGAAATTGGCAGCCAGTAGTACATCGCTAATCATGGGATGTTCTTGTTCGGTAGAAGAAAAATGAATGAAACTTTCATTGGGAGCAAAATCTGTGATTTGAGAGACTTTATCATTCATGATGATTGTATAGCGACGAAGGGGGATACTACACTTAACTTTATTAAATAATACGGTGATAGAATGCTCCTCATCGTTATTGAGCCCTAATAGTTCACCCAGAGTTGGTTCGCAAAGAGGCGAAATCATGACCTGGTCGTTGGCGCTTACGGGACTGGCAGCTGTGGCGGTTTTTCCGTTTATGGTGTATTTGGGCCAAATACTATATTCTCGTTCACTGCCATTGATAATATAGTGGTAAGGCGGGACAGCCATAGGGTTTTCAGTTGCGTCCAGAGCTTCTTCTAGGGTACTCGGTACACGGTAAAGTACTTGGTCTCTATCGGCTAGTACTGCATCTGGTTGAGCTAATTCATCATTAATAGTAATAATCGGAGATATTTCGTAAGGCTTTTCATTGATAGAAATAAGATAGGAAGGAAGAATATCAAAAATATCGGAAAGACAAAGAGAGGGCATGGTGCCACTTGTGCCTTTGGTTACTTTGATCACATCATCTTCCTGCAGCAGTTCAGAAAGGGTAG
>JBEQCC010000049.1:0-9653 GCA_041639455.1 Pelosinus sp.
TGACATGGGAAGTGACGACCAGCGGATAATTATTTAAAATTTTATTAAGCGCTGCTTTTTCATAATCAAGATCTCGTTCTTCTTCCTGTGTTCCGGCTGATTGCTCAACATAAATGGGCGTAAGTGAATTAACGACCGCCATATCCTTCCCATACTCAAAATATTCGCCGAGTACTGCTGTCGTCTGTTCCACAAGGGTATTAAAGGGAAAAATGTAAAACACATTGGATAATTGTCTCTGTTGATCGAGCAAGGTTAGGAATAAATTAACTGACATATTGGTTTTTCCTGATCCGGTGGGAGCTTCCAGGTAATACAGACTGGCTGTTGGGTGCTTCCGCAGGTTTTGCTCGGCTTCTAAAAATATCTTACAGCGCTCTTCATTGATCGATTCGGCAAAGATACGATTGTCTTGCTGATATTGTTTAATGCCTGCATATACCTTACCAGCGTAGTATTTATTCTTCAATTCCTCTAAGTTGTCTATGATACAAAGAGCAACAGGCACCCCATTCATATACTCCGAAGTGGCGCAATAGTCACAAGCCGTAATTACGCTAAATAGCAGCTTATTTAGAATATAAAAAGCGGTTTCATTGGCAACCACCTTTTTTAGCTGATCATACCCTTTATCCGTTGTGAAAATACTATTCTTTGTTAAATCGAGCTTCTTATCATAGCAGCCGTCCTTTTCCAGACAGTCCTGCACTCGATCTTTAAAATCCCCAATATCTTTAAGAAATCCATGATGGCGGGCAATGCAGTAGCTAAAGGAAAATAGAAAATAAGAAAACTTTTTCACATCATTTCTGGAGATAAGTTTCAAATGCTCACACAGATAAATATAGGCTGATAAAGTGGCATGATTACTACTGTTATAGGTAACAGGAAAGTTAGGATTCTTTAAGATTTTTCGTTGATAGGCTGGATTGATTTTCCCAATGTCATGCTGATATACAGCATCTATAAACAATTGATATACTGCTGCGGTCTCCCTTGCATCGCAGCCACATTGCTCAATGATTTTTTTGATAATGGCAGCCAAACCCTTTTTCTCACAATACAGATGATAATAAGTAAGACATAATTCACTATGAGCAGCCAAGGTTTCCGGTTCTTTTCCCTTGTCTGTATGAGCCCAGTAGCGCGGGTCATGGAGCAAGTCTTCTATAACGCTCAATATAAGATTACCTCCATTCCAATTTTTTTTTATTTAGTGTTCTTAGTAGTCTCTCGGAAAACAACTACCTATAGCCATAAACAGGCAAAGGATAACTATAAGCGTAGGTTAAGTATAACGACGAAGCGTTAGCTATGCTTATCCTTTGCCATCCTAAATGAGAGTTTCCAAGAGACTACTTCTTAAACAATTTGATCATAGTAAGCAAATAGGGCGGAATCAATCCGCCCCGCTAAAAAAAGCATAGTACCCTGTTACCATCCTGCAATAACTCACCCTTCACTTGTTTTACGAAGCAATTAGTATAAAGCAGTTGCTGAAACATATAAAAGTTATGTTCCGGCTGCAACGCTACCGGTGCACGCTCGGAAAATAGGTAAGCTGGCTTATCCTCCAAAGTCTCTGAATCGTCAATAACGTCCAAATCACCTGGGAATAACGAATTAACGAATATCGGCTCATTTTGCCTTACCGAATCCAGATCACAGAGCTCCACATTCTCAATCACAGCAGGAAAATCATTTTTCCCAAGATAGGGAATATACATGCATTTCTGTTGTGTTAGATATTCCACGAGTTTGTTCCACAACTCTACTGTCGCAGTTCCTTTAGTAAGATATACCGTCCAGGCTGGTTTTTCCAGCCATTGTTCAAATACCATCAGATTTCCGCCGGCCTCTTTTGAGGCATACCCTACGCTATTATTGAAATATTGAACTTTTTTCGTAAAATAGCCTCGTTCAGCTTCCGGTATTAGTGCCACCTTAAGACCAGCCAGCTTTTCATAAAACTCTGGAAAGCCTTTTTGTTCTTCATCAAATAACCGATGATTTCGATACCCCTTTAAGCCAAGGATTGCGCCCAGTAACCCCAGTAAAGCTACCCTGTGAATATTATTGTAAGTAAAATATACCTGCTCATTGACATCTGGCTTGCGAAAGCAGGCCGCTTCCCCTGACAAACGAAATTTAACAGCTTGGATTTTCATCATATGCATCTCTCAACCCTTTAGCTTATGGCCCGGCCAAATAAATCATATGCAGCGCAAGCCAGGCTACCAAACTCAATATCCGTATCGATTGGGTTATAATACATTTCAACGCTGTCAATCTCTTGTTCATGTCCCTTGAGCAGTTCGGCCAACTTAGTCAGCGTTATCATATCACGCCCGCTATTCTTGCTGAAATCAACATACCGATCCAGATTCGGCAAATACAAGTCGCTGTTTTCCTTACAATGTACAAAAAGGGCAAACTCGTTTTCACTGCCGCTTTTACTGTTGGTATTAAAGGCGGTTGCTGCCACCAGAAAAGCTTTTTTTAACTTAGCAAAGGCGTCTTGGGTATAGCCTTCAAACCCTTCAATCCCCAAATCCAAATATTCCAAATAATTACCCGGATTCACGGCAATTGAATAAAAATAATGAGCTTCATCGGTTATTATTTTGCTGCCCAGCGTTGAGGCCGTGGCATCCTCTTTCTTTTTGTTGGAATTGCGATACGGCGAAAGGATATCCTGGTTTTCGATCTGGGTATCTGCATATTTGTTAAAGCCTTGACCAATTTGTACAGCTCCGGTGATGCTGATATTTTGTTTTTTCTCAGCAAATGTAACACCGAAATTCATGACATCAATCGCTGAAAATAGATTTTTCAACACTTCTCTGGAAGGAGTTTTCTCATTTATGGATGTTTTAAATAGCTGTTCATAGCGCTCCTGCAGATCCCGAGGCTGCAGCTTTCCCTTTTCGTCCTCACTGCTTTTACTTTTTTCGTCAATTTTATAGGACTTGATCGCCAGCACTTTTTCCCCAGCCGCCTGCCACATTCTTTTGATTGGATATTTCAAAGCTTTGTCACTGCCAAAAATAGTACCATTGGAAATGGTTTTCGGTCTGGCGCTAAAGTCAGCATTCCAATTAGCCATAATGCTGCGAATGGCCACAACTCCATAAACCCGGTTATTCATCTGCATTGTTATTTTCCCCCTCTGCTTCTTTGAAATAAATTATATTTGAGGATGCAGCCCCAGCCAAAAACAGATCAAATCCAGACACTTTTTCAGTCAAGCACTCATAGCCCATAACCGCAGCAAGCAGTCTGTTGTACCGGATATTATTCCAGCCTAATGCATGGCTATATTTTTTGTGCAATTTTATGATTTCCTGTTTAAATTTGTTTACATCCTTAGCATCGACTACATGATCAATGATTGCATAGGTAGGTTTATACGCCTGACTTTTGGAAATCAGATAACGGACCAGCTGTCCTGCGTAATAATAGAATTCTTTGTCGTTTTCGCAGCTAAGAATCTCATCTGTTTTATCAGTAATCAGCTTTGCCTTGAGCCCTTGTGCTATTCTTCTCACTTGGTCACCCATTTCTACCTTCTCCTTTATTTTAAAATATGCAAGCAGGGACAATCGAAGATTCAGCCCCTTGGCAATCTTCGTATCCTCTAGCTTCGGATAGGATTCTCTACGCAGCATTTCTTTGAGCATGCCTTGGGATAACTGATCAATGCAACTTACTACATCTCGTTCAACGTCTTTGCAGAAATAATTGCGCAGTGCATCCCTATAGCGAATCATTAATCCGATCTGAAAACTAGAAAGCCAGCCGTTAGGTTTGGGAGACTTGTTAAAATAATTTCTGATTAAGTTTTTATTAAACAACCAGTCATCGACAACGCCTTCCAACTCTGCTTTTTTGTGAATATTTTTCGCTTCAAAATCATCCAGCAGTAAAAAATTCTCTAAGTTCAACACTGGCATTAATTCATTCGTCAGCCCCGGCAAGAAATCATATTCATCAATGACCGGTTGTGCCCCCCGTTCTACATGCAAATAATGAGCATCCTGCGGCTTAGAGTCCGACTTAACCAGTGCAAAAACATCAGATGCCCCAATTGGCAAATATCCTTCGGTCAAGGCCTTACCTGTGCTATCCTGCTGATTATCTAGCCAGGTAAACATCTTCCTTGTTTCTAAAGCTTCGGCAGTACTAATCCGAAAAGGCACTTTAAAAGCTGTCGTTTTATGCTCTAAAAAAGGCTTTTTCCCATTCATCCCCATGTTGCTGTTGGACAATCCATAGGTCGTATTATCAATAGTTACGTTATAATCATTTTTATTGAAGATTTTAGGAATCAGATAACGTTTACTTTCCTGAACATATTCAGCAAGCTCAGCGGAAAAATAAAGCTTAACATACGAAGTTCCTTTGATTTTATATTCAATAATCTGCTGCTGTAGATACGTAATAAGGTTTACTACATATTCCTGGTTGTGCTTAATTACCTGCTCGTCCAATGGTGGAAAGTGATAATTTCTTAAGATCTTGGCATCTTCCTTTTTAGACAAACACAAAGCTTGATAATATCTAGCAATACTGACCTTAAACGTTTCTACTGCATCAGTACCTTCCATCAATGCAGCCGCTTTAAAAGCCACTGCATAGATATTATTGCTATGAATTTGCTTCTTAGGATCAACAGGCTTATTCATGTCTACCAGTTGACTATAAAAATCAGCTGCTTTCATAAAATTCCATAGTTCTCCGCTATTGTGGCCTTTCTTTTCCACATGCAAGATCTTTGGCTCTTTGTGTTGCCCATACACTTTGAAATATAGCCCTTCTTTAAGCTGGTAATTGTCAATAACCAAGGAATCCCCGTCTGCATTTTTGCGGTAAACTTCCAGCAAATCAAGAATCATATTTTCACCTCCTCATTCGCAAAGGCAATATCCCATGCCGATTGAATTTTTCTCCAGCAAACCCGCAACAATGGCAGCAAAAGCCAATTGTTGTGATACCGGGTCGCTTTGTACACTGATGAGCAGCTTGTGCCCTAAAAAGGAGTTAGACTTATAGGGAATTTTTATCGGTTTTTCATTTATGATCTGAATCCCCTCTATAAAGTTCTGCTCTGGCTCGTCCATTTCGCCGACAAAAGCACGATACTTCTTCAACGCGTTAATATGTATTCGTTCCATCAGCAGCTTCACCCCACTGTCTTTGGTCCAAGACTGATTGTTGACAGTAGCCACTATTGGGGTAAGACTTTTTAGTTGTAATATATGGCGATATTCAAAGTTTCTAATTTCAGCAGCCATAACACCTGTCTTCAGTTGCGGCAAAAGATATTTTAACTTTAATAACAGATCCAATTCAAAAGACCGGATGTGAAATATATATATACGACCTTTTTTATAAACCTTATCCACCTCCCAGGGATATAGATTACAGAAAGAATACCCCTTCAAAGACCTTCGCCCGTGCAATTCTTTAAGCTGTGGATCGTGAAGCATTGCATTTGAGATTACTTTCGACAAATATTCGTAGCCCCTTGATGCTTCAATATCCTTTTGCAGTAAGATTGTAATTATTAGTTCATGGTAAAGCAAAAATAATCCCCCTTCAGCATTATATTTTTTGAATAGCAAAAATATAGATAAGAATAGTGTACGAGTATATTTATTTGATAATTAGGACAATTAAGGTGGCAAAAAAAAATCATAAGATAAAGTGCTTCGAATGTTGTCACAATATCACTCCTATTTTAGTCGTTAAGCAAATATAATCGTATTATATTAAGTTGTTTAGTTTATTACTTATAATAGTAATATAAATATAATACTTTAAAATCCTAAAATTGTCAATAATTTCTAAAGAATTTATTGGAATAAATTCTTAAATATTTTGTTATTCTTAAATATTTTGTTATTCTTAAATGTTTATGTTATTATTACTAAATAACCTTATACTTTTTAAGTATTGAAATTATTATATTAATGTTGTTTTAGTAATTTCACAACCTATACATTAGATGTATTGAAATATCAAGTAGCCAACACAAGAAACGAATCTATCACCCCATGTCAGAATACTCTATATAGTACAATAGTGTAAATTCGCTATCATATGGATTGATAAAACAAAAGGTTGGGTGAGCAAATGGTATTAAAAATAAAGGATCTATTAATACAAATTGACCATACACGTCAAAAGATCAATGTCTATCGCCCTTTTGCTGAACCCATGTTAAGCCAGGTAAAATCCTACTATCGTGTCGGTCTGACATATAGCAGTAATGCTCTTGAGGGAAATTCTCTCACGGAAACAGAAACCAAAGTCGTATTGGAAGATGGACTAACCGTTGGCGGAAAACCCCTCCGGGATCATCTGGAAGCTGTAGGACATAGCGAGGCATACGATTTTATGTTTTCACTTATGTCTGGCGATTTATTTACCGAACAGGACATTCTAACCCTGCACCAAATGTTTTATGCCAAAATCGATGTGGGACAAGCAGGACGATATCGCCGCCAACGGGTGTTTATCAGCGGTTCACAGCATGCTGTTCCTGACTGGCCGAATGTTCCTTTGTTAATGAAAAAATGGCTCAAGGAGTTACCTGAGCAAAAGAAAAAACTGCACCCAGTGGAATTGGCTGCTCAGGTGCACAAGGATTTTGTTTTTATTCACCCTTTTGTGGATGGCAATGGCAGGGTTGCAAGACTCTTGTCCAACCTAGTATTAATCCAAACTGGGCATTTACTTGTCATTATTCCACCGATCCTTCGTGCAGAATATATCAACAGTCTGGAAAAAGCACATACAAATGATGCAGATTTTCAGCAATTTATTGCAGAAAGAGTATTAGAAACGCAACGGGATTATCTCAGACTTTTAAAGTAAATTAAACTGCCTAAGAAGGATTGACTTGAAACTTTAGAAAGCGTTCTAATTATGCAGAATATGAGAGAGCATCCCTCTGGCACAAAGCATAGTATTTACTACAAAAGCATCACCAAATTCTCTTGTAAAGGAGTGCGGTGATGCTTTTTTATTTTAATACATTTAATGTGTTAGTTAGTCGTTTACTGTAAAGATCCCAGTAGATATATCTAATTCAATTTCATTACACTACGGATTTTTTCATCCACATATTCCAGGTCATGAACTCGACCTCCTCACTTATACTCTATTTATGAATAGCATTGTTAGCCTACAGATCAAGCATAATTTCTGGTTTTCTAGGTTCAACACTCACGTAATCCAGATTGAGAAACAGAATGGTCGTAGCAACGGTGTAAAATGCAGCAATGACGTCGATCAGGGTATCGGTAATGATACTGATACTACCAGGCAAGAGGGTTGATAGATAACCTATGCCAAAGCCGATTCCTATATTGATTAAGGCTAGGACAAACACGATGCCAAATGTTTTCCACCAGCGTCCTTTGACTAGTGACTTACTATAATTAAGGGCTGTTTTTCCACCTAGCTCGCGTAGTGCAACAATTTGTACAATAAAAATATAGTATGTAGACCAGATTACGCCAGGTATTATAAGTAAGAAAGTCAACCCCAAAATGATAACTCCGCCTAAGATACTGGTTGTTAAACAACTGCCCCATCGAGAAAAAGCTTTGCTTAACGCTGCCCCCCAACTAATCGACAGGTTATTATTGTTTTGAATTGCATGATCAACAACCAGGGCAATCCCCATCATCGCAATCACACCGAATAATCCTTCCAGGATTTTTATTACGTTCATAAAATCCTGGAAACTGTTCATGTATCCAGCCACCATATACAGAATGATATTGATAGGGATATACACAATCAGTATAATCATGACAATAGCTTTAAATTGCTGAGAATAGATTAGCCACCCTTTGGCTACCACATCACTAAAACTAAATTCTCTTTCCTGTATTGCTTTTAACATGCAGACACCTCTTTTGGGTTATTTTAGTCCACCAATATTTTCCGCTCACCACCTCTTCCCAGGTTGGAAGACATGTCTGCCTTGCCTTATATCGTCTAAAATTCTGGTTAAATGACGATGTATATCCAGGTTGGTACTTTCTTTGGTCACGACATTCAGTCTGGCGGACGAGACGCGGGAACGGTGGATGCGTCTTATCAGCCTTTTTCAATAATCAACAATCCCTTACTCACTCCACCTGGATATAACTTCGTCCTTTTAGATTTATCTTGCTCTACTCCAACGCCCTTTTTTATAGGATAAATCGTTTTAAAAGTTATTACATCTAGCAAAAGGTATAGATTCCCAAATATATTGAAACACATTCAACTAAAAAGAACCCTCGTTTACAATCATCGCGCCTATTTCTAGTTCTCAAGAATCGGGCACGATGGTAGCGTCTTATTATTTAAATAGATTCTTTTACTTATCCCAGTCATCCTGAAGATTTCCTAATAGATAAATCCAGTCCTTTGACCATTTCGACCACCATATTTCAATACATCTAATGTGTTAGTTACTCCCTGGACCCTCATCCTTTCACGAGCGGTTAGAACTCATTTCAATACATCTAATGTGTTAGTTACTCCAATTGACACAGATAGGAAAGTTGTGACGTTCAACCATTTCAATACATCTAATGTGTTAGTTACTCATGCAGATCCCATGACAGGGAAGCTGACCTTTAAGCATTTCAATACATCTAATGTGTTAGTTACTCGAGCACAGTGAAAAGTGCAAACTAAACGAGTTTCTAATTTCAATACATCTAATGTGTTAGTTACTCTAGAGGGAGTGTAATCATAAGATGCTAAACTAGCTTGATTTCAATACATCTAATGTGTTAGTTACTCGTGATGTTTTGCCTTTGATCGTTTTAATTAATTTAATTTCAATACATCTAATGTGTTAGTTACTCATAGTCGGTTAGCTGAAGCGAGTATAACCTATATCAATTTCAATACATCTAATGTGTTAGTTACTCCGATACCTAAATTATGTTCGCCTTCTGAGGTGCCAATTTCAATACATCTAATGTGTTAGTTACTCAGCCAAAAGGTGCCAAGCTTGCTATCGTCAGGAAAATTTCAATACATCTAATGTGTTAGTTACTCCGGACATCATGGCAAAACTGAAAGGAGTGACATCAATTTCAATACATCTAATGTGTTAGTTACTCGAAAGTTTTTTTTCTTCACGTAGCGACTTTAATCTTATTTCAATACATCTAATGTGTTAGTTACTCAGTTAAAATTAGACTAATAGTCGCAAGTATTATAAATTTCAATACATCTAATGTGTTAGTTACTCTGATTGGTCAGTGACAGATATTTGGAAAGCGAACTAATTTCAATACATCTAATGTGTTAGTTACTCGATTATCTTAATGGCACGTTCCTTCTCTGCTGCAGTAATTTCAATACATCTAATGTGTTAGTTACTCTAAAACTAAATCTCCTTTGTTGGTATAAGTTCTAAATTTCAATACATCTAATGTGTTAGTTACTCGCTGAGCAGACCACGAAAGAAAATGGTCAGATAGAATTTCAATACATCTAATGTGTTAGTTACTCAAGCAGGCTACTAAAAGGTTCACAACCACTTAATAATTTCAATACATCTAATGTGTTAGTTACTCGCTGAACTTCGGGGTGTGATTGAGGGCATGCCTGAATTTCAATACATCTAATGTGTTAGT
>JBEQCC010000050.1:0-9610 GCA_041639455.1 Pelosinus sp.
ACTTTTGGCCCGCAAGAGGGTAGTAGACTCATATTCTTTTGGTAGCATGAAAGCTACTGCCATAGCTACTAAAGTCCAGCCAATGACGATTGCCATCAGCCTGTTTTTATGTTTTATAGCAACTTCTTTTATTACTCCTAAATCAATAGTATCTTGGTCTTCCACTAAAACAGCTCCTTTTACTTAATACGGGGAACACACCCCCGTCACTGCGGACCACCCCTCACTAGAGGGAACTAAAAATGCTCTTAATAAGTTACTTTCTCAATGAATCATATACACCATACATAGTAAGAATAGGCATTATATCTTCACTAATAATAATCTTATTTGATCTGGGAACATAGACCATGTCACCATCTTGAAGGATAACATTTTGAGTTGCATCTTGTTTCTGAATGAATCGATCAAAATTGACTTCCTGCATTTGTACCTTACCATCTACCATACGTACTACAGCAATACGCTTAGGACGTCCACGTTTCGTAATACCACCAGCACTCGATATGGCTGCAAAAACATTCATGTACTCAGAACCTAACGAATAAATGCCTTGTTTTGCAACTTCTCCCATCACATAGACTTGACGTGGTCCGTATTGTTTAATCATGACTGCCATGCTAGGAATCTTGATATATTCGCCAAGTTTTCCACGTAGTAATTCTGTCGTTTCGGGAATAGTAAGTCCAGCAAGCTTCACAGTTCCAGCATAAGGCAGATTGGCATAGCCATCCGGACCTACCATAATATCACTAAAACCATTACTATTTTCTGGCATACCGATAACGACTACATTAATTACATCATACTTACTTAATCGATACTCTTCCATCACATTACTACGACCTATCTCTAGTGGAACTGTACTGGCTAAACTCGCAGCCGATACAGGGATGAACGTACTAACACAAACCAATAATGCACAGCTTATAATTTTCCTTAAAAACACTAGCGACTTCACTCCATTTCATAGATTATATTAAAATAAACACCAAACTACAACAATTGACAGTTTTTAACGGTTTACATCATTTGAGTTTGATTAAATTCATTATTATTATTTAAAGTTCTACAATTATAGCAATAATCCTGTAAATATTATCTTTTTTTGTAATATTTAACTCAAATATTATGAGTATTTTATCGAGTCTCAATATGAAAAAAATGTAATTATTTGAAATTCATTTAATGCCTTATTATAACGCTGCAACTAAATAATGTAAACAAATACATAATCTACAAATGCTTTTTTACATTTTAAAGACAAAAGTCGCAGCATGATTCCTGCGACTTTTGTCCTTTATTTATCTATTTCTATAAAACTGATCGGTTACTTTCTGACTCAGCTGTGCTGTCCTTGGCGATCGCGTAAAAGTATCTGTCCAAAGAAAAACTACGCTGAAGGTATAATGAATAAGACCAACAGACTTATGATCATTCTGATGATAAAATTCATTGTTGTTTCCTCATGTTATTTTTTGGGGAACGACACACCCCGCCCTGTAGGCACCCCTCTCTAGAGGGGAATGGGGGAACTAGGATTTGGGATTGCTTTGTTAGCACTCGCAACGGACATTTTTACTTTATTCTATTAAACAACATTACTTTATTATATCTCGCAGTCGTACATTTTCTTTATCTTTTGCCGATAAAACAGGTTCTACAATCGGCCACTGGATTCCAATATCAGGATCATTCCACATAATGCCTGTCTCTGCCTGGGGATTATATTTGTCAGTACATTTGTATGCAAATAACGCCGTTTCGCTTAATACGCAAAAACCGTGAGCAAAACCTTCCGGGACGTAAAATTGCTTTTTATTTTCATTCGATAGAATAACGCCTTCCCATTGACCAAAGGTTGGTGAGCCTGCTCGAATATCGACTGCGACATCAAATACTTCTCCTTGGAGAGCATAGACCAGCTTTCCTTGTGGATTCGGATTTTGAAAATGCAATCCGCGCAGTACGCCTTTTGTTGAAAAGGATAAATTATCTTGCACAAACTGATAGGGCAAGCCTGCTTTTTCGTACTTTTCTTTATTCCAGGTTTCCATAAAAAAGCCACGATTATCGCCAAATACTTTTGGCTCAATAATTACTACACCTTGCAATTTCGTCTCAATGATATTCATTGTTTTACACCGCCTTGCAGAAGATTTAATAAATATTGACCATATACGTTCTTTTTAAGAGGATCTGCTAATTGACAAAGTTGCACATGATTAATGAGTCCCATACGATAAGCAATTTCTTCCGGACAGGCTATCATGAGTCCTTGGCGCTGTTGTATGGTTTCAATATAGTTAGCTGCTTGTAATAAGGACTCATGAGTTCCTGTATCCAGCCAGGCAAAACCGCGACCTAATGTCTCTACCCGCAATTTTTTTTGTTCCAAATAGGCTCGGTTGACATCTGTAATTTCCAATTCACCACGTACTGAAGGCTTTAAATCTTTAGCGATATCTACCACATGATTATCATAAAAATAGAGTCCTGTAACAGCATAATTGGATTTTGGTTGATCAGGCTTTTCTTCAATGCTTACTGCTTGTTTACGATCATCAAAAGAGACTACACCATAACGTTCAGGATCTCTCACCCAGTAGGCAAAAACAGTAGCTCCTTCTTCATGGCTGGCAGCACGGCGTAAGCTATCCGTCAGGCTATGTCCATAAAAAACATTATCACCTAATACTAAAGCGCAGCTGTCATTACCAATGAAATTTCGTCCAATAATAAAGGCTTGGGCCAGTCCATCAGGACTAGGCTGCACTGCATAGTTCAAATTGATCCCCCATTGACTGCCATCATTCAGCATTGCTTGAAAGAATGGTTGATCCTGGGGAGTCGTAATAATCAAAATATCTTTGATACCAGCCAATAGCAGCGTACACAAGGGATAATAAATCATCGGCTTATCATAAATCGGCATCAATTGTTTACTGACTACGGTAGTCAGTGGATATAGCCTGGTACCAGAGCCACCTGCTAAAATAATTCCTTTTGTAATTCCCATTATTGTTTCTCCTCTGACACTAGACCGAGTCGTTCTCCCCGATAGCTGCCATCACAAACATGGTGACACCATTCTGTATTGCGCAAATACCATTGTATCGTTTTCTCTATGCCGCTCTCAAAGGTTTCTGACGGAACCCATCCCAGCTCATTTTTGATTTTGGATGCATCAATGGCATAACGCCGATCATGCCCCGGACGATCCTTCACATAGGTAATTTGCTCGCGATATGATTTTCCAGTATCCTTTGGTCTTGCCTTATCTAGTAAATCACAAATCTTATAGACAATTTCTAAATTTGATTTTTCATTATGTCCGCCAATATTATAGGTTGCACCAATTTTCCCCTTTTCCAATACTGATAAGATAGCACTACAATGATCTTCTACATACAGCCAATCCCGAACATTCTTCCCATCTCCATAGATAGGCAATGATTTCCCAGCTAATGCATTTAATATCATTAAAGGAATTAATTTTTCAGGAAATTGATACGGTCCATAATTATTGGAGCAATTTGTGGTTACTACGGGAAGTCCATAGGTATGATGGTACGCTCTTACCAAGTGGTCAGAAGATGCTTTGGAAGCGGAATAGGGGGAATTAGGAGCATAGGGTGTTTCTTCTGTGAAATATCCAGTCTCCCCTAAAGAGCCAAATACTTCATCCGTTGATACATGAAGAAAACGGAACTTAGCTTTGTCTGCTTCTGCCCGATTCAGCCAGTATTTCTTTACAGATTCTAATAAAGAAAATGTACCAACAATATTGGTTTGAATAAACGCAGCAGGACCTTCGATGGAACGGTCTACATGGGATTCGGCTGCAAAATTCACAACAACATCCGGAGAATACTCTGCCAGCAGCTGATCTACTAATAAGCCATCACCAATGTCGCCTTGAACAAATCTATAGTTAGGATTGTCCACAATTGTCCGTAACGATTCTAAGTTTCCAGCATACGTAAGGCTATCCAAATTGATCACTTTTTTCCCTTGGGCGATTGCTATATGTATAAAGTTACTGCCAATAAAGCCTGCGCCGCCTGTAACGAGTATCTTATTCATAATTTCATCATCCTCTCTCATAGCTGCTTATTCTTTTGATTCTAAAGTTGCTGGCACTCATGTTCCAAGTAATCATTTAACGCTTCCTGCCACGGCCTCATCGTATTAAGTCCACGAAGCTTTAGCATTCTGTTTTCCATTACGGAATTCATAGGACGTTTCGCTTTTACTGGATATTCGACTGTAGTTAAGGATTTTATGATGGTCTTGCGTTTGGCACCAGTCATAATTTCCTTGGCAAACTCATACCAGCTGCAACTTCCTTCATTAGAAGCATGATAAACGCCATAAAACGTAGTACACATCACTTTCTCAATCGTCCAGCATAAATCTTTCGTATAGGTAGGCGTGCCGTATTGATCTCCCACTACGGATATTTCGCTTTTTTCTTTAGACAAACGCAGCATCGTCCGAACAAAATTATTACCATCACCGTATAACCAGGATGTACGTAAAATAAAATAATTTCCACCAGCTTGCTCAATTAGTTTTTCACCGAGGGATTTACTGCTGCCATATACCGAGAGAGGATTATGCTGGTCAAATTCTTCATATGGTTTATCCTTCGTTCCGTCAAAAACATAGTCTGTACTAATGTGCACCAGCTTACTATCGTGTTTTTTGCAACTTATCGCTAGGTTTTCAGCTCCTATTGCATTTACTTGAAACGCATTATCACAATCTTCTTCTGCCTTTTCTACATTGGTATATGCCGCTGCATTGATTACAACATCTGGTTTTACTTTGGCAATGGCAGTATCAACAGCATCGAAATTTGTGATATTCAAGGTATCCGTACCATGCAAGAACAGTTCACATCTCCCCTGAAATTGACGCTTAATTTCTCTGCCAAGCTGACCATTCGCACCAGCTAGAAAGATTTTCATACTATAGATTCTCCTTATTTTTTTTACATACTCTTAAAATAGTGATAGAATAAATTACTCAAACTTCGCATATTAAAAAGTGCCTATGCCCCTTGGAAATTCAATAATAGTTTGCATAAAAGATTCCATTGTATATCGTAATAAACTTCTGTGGGGCGAGATACCCTTCCCTAAGAAAGCGATTCTTCAAATATTCACTCACACAGATAATATACTGTGCCTGTGCGATGTTGGATTGCAGCTTAACCATCCATGGGCACCCCAAGGTATTTGGCTCGCATACATGCTAAGGCGATAGCTTGTCCAGCAGTTCCTGATTTAGCATGTACCAATTGTTGTGCCGATGAATGATCTTTTCTAACATCATAGAAGCAAGACCCTTGTACAATCATATGGGTACCTTATAATGCATAATTCCTAAGTTATGCAATTCATCCGCTAATAAGCCTCCCCAAGAGGCCACATATATCGCATAATCCATTGCCCTTAATTGTTTGGCTAATTGAAAAACATGTGATTCCGCACCACCAATATTTAGCCGCGGGACAACTAATAAAATATTAGTAACTTACGATTGATAACCCCCCCTGTTGCGAGTAAGAACGATTACATATCATTGTAAAAGCTACCAAAAACTCATCGCAATACTTTCTGAGATTGGCATCAGATGAACCAAAGATAACCACACCATAACCATTCTCCAAAAATTGATCAGCACGTTCTGTTAGCTGTCTTCCGGTCCAGTGCTTGCTATATCAGCTACCACTGGTATTAATACTCTGGTGACCAGAGTCTGACAAAGGGAAAAGGTTATTTTACTTTGCTCGTAATGATATGTAACCATCACTTTATTAAGCATTTTATTGCTTGCCGTATAAAAAGCAATGACAATGAATAACAATATATACCATAAAAAATTGCCTTACACATAGAAGAACTGCTGGATTTTATAATAGCGTCTAAAAAAAGTCTTTTATCTAATTTATTTTTATTCGAAGTAATACACCGTCTATTGGCAGTATGGTAATAAAAAAATTTTATCATATCGTTGTACTTAAATGTTTCCACAAATTTTTTACGCAATTGTATATCCATTGCTATCATCTTTTGCCTTGTTTGAGAAATTTTTGATTCATTTAGCTCTGAGAGTCGATAAAAAGCTAACCTCAATTGAACACAGCCACCACAATATAATTCTGAACACTGTGCCCAAAATGCATGATCCGAAATAGGATAGTACTCCTGCGGAAATCCGCCTATTTCCATTGCTACAGTTTTCTTAAACAATACACCTGGAAAGGGAATCATATTACCCTTGATAAATTCAATACTTCTTAATTTACGAATACTCTTTTGATTAAAACACTCTTTTTGCAAAAAATCTTTAATTTTAAGTGAATCTCCCACAAGAGTTTCACACGCAATCATATCATACTCTTTTTTCGTATATTCTATCATTTTTTGCAGAAACTGTGGATGTAATAGATCATCATCATGTAAGATGGTAATCCATTTTCCTCTTGCTAGTTGTATACCCCTATTCCAATTTCCAACCATTCCTAAATTCTCACTGTTTTTATAATAAAATAGATTTTCATTAGAATACCTGGTTAATAGTGCTTCTGTTGCTGTTCCAACTTCACTCTCATTATCCACAACAATCACTTCATAGTCATTATAATCTTGCTGATCTAGCGCACTATCTATCGCTTCACGTAAAACATGTGAACGTTTATAAGTTGTTATTACAATGCTAACATATGGTGAATCTACTAGTAGCTTTTCACTTATTAATGTTGAAGAAATTTTTTCATTTACTATAAAATTATTCTGAAAAACAAGCTGCACACTTTCTTCCTCCAATCTCTCAATATAAAACGTCACAAATAGCCCTTACTATATCTTGGTAAATTTAGAACCAATACTGTAAATTTCTATCTTCAAAGAAAATCCCTAAACTATTTATTTAGTTAATTTTTCTTCTTTCATCATCATTTTAATGCCTTTCTCGATATCAATTTTACATTCCCACCCTAAAAGCTTCTTACCTTTATTCCACGTATACATTACTTCTCTTGCCCTATAAGCACGTCCACCCCATAAAATATTGATTTTTTCCCCCAATATCTTTTCATATTTTTCTACTAGCACTTTCAGCCGTACAGGTTGACCTGAACTTACAGCATAGTCACCTAAGACGCTGTAATTATTTTCTTGTATATAATTTGCTGCCAATAGAAAAGCTCTGACTACGTCATCGATATATACTAAATCAATGTATTGTTCACCAAGAGACATCTCTAACTTTTCACCCGTCTTAGCAATGCTATTTAATAAATTAAATAATTTTGGCCTAGTATCATCCGGCCCATAGGTGTCAAATAGTTTTAAGGTTATAACCTTTAACCCCTTTGCATCTTGATAATATTTTAAAATATCTTCAAATGCTTGTTTGGTTGCTGCATATAAGCATACCGGATTATACTCTTCATTATTATAATGCTGCCATGATGTTCCAGTATTTATCAAATGATATACACCATTTTGTACCATTGCTTCCACTAGCTGCGTCGAAAAAATGATATTACTCTGAATTAATGGCACGATATCTGTAAAAGTGTGTTGTGATAAAAACAGCGATGCTAAATGAAACACTACTGTTGGCTGTACTTCTCGTATAATATTTATAATGTCATCACTTTTATCGTCATAATAATGACAACTAATTTGACCTTGTAGAAATATTTCTAATGCTGAGATGTCAGAGGTAGAACGCACAACAGCATGTACGTCCCATCCTTCTTTTTGTAATAAAAAACTTACATGCTTTCCAATATAACCAGTAGCACCTGTAATAAGTGCTACCTTTTTTGATTTACTCATCGTTATACCCATTCCTTTCACTTCGCTCAAGGCACAAAACGGAATGAAATCCGTTAACTTGAAGCGATTTTTTTGTATTCTTACTATACAGGGGTAACAGCATACTACAAATCACGAGGAGGTGAGTGGGCCACCCCAACTATGAGGTGACCGCATCGTTATATGTGTAGATTGCCTTTCCAAGCACAAATAAGTGTCGCTTTGAGCACGTAGACTTATCTTTGTATAAACAAACTCGTTTATTGCTGGGCAATCAGTCCCTGCTGACTTATCTCTGTATATCTTGGAAAGGAGTTTTCCCTATGGCTTTAAAATTGTCTACCCTGTCTGTTGTGGTATTGACGTTCATAAAACTTTTATCGTAGCTTGTATCGCTTCCACAACCAGCAAGGGCATCACCACTTACAAACGCCATCGCTTTTCAACCTTTACCAAAGGTCTCCAGGAGCTGTCACAGTGGCTTTGTGAAAACGACTGCAAGGATGTTTGTATGGAATCAACCGGTAAATATTGGATTCCAATATTCAATGTTTTGGAGCATTCCTGCAACATCACGCTGGCTCACCTCAAATATGTTAAGGCGATTCGTGGCAAAAAGACCGACAAAAAGGATGCCCAATGGATTGCCGATCTATTCAAACATGACCTGGTCGCGGGAAGTTTTATGCCTCCTTTGCCCATCCGGCAGTTACGTGACCTGATGCGCTACCGCTTTAAGTTGACCAACTTTTCCTCCAGTGAGAAAAATCGCCTCCAAAACAGCTTGACGGTTTCAAACATTCAGCTTGCTAATGTCGTCTCCGATACCTTTGGCAAAAGCTCCATGAATATCATTAACAAGCTCTTGAACATTCCTCTTAATACGACTTTTGACATCGAACCTCTTATTCACGGCTCTATGAAGAAGAAGCTTCCTGAACTGCAACTTGCGATTGAGGGAGCCATCTCCTCTGAACAAGCCGGAAAAATTAAGATCATTAAAGTGCACTATGAAAACCTTGAGGCCCGCAAAGCCGACCTGGAAGACTTAATTCTTTCCCTTGCCGGGTCCTACTCCGCAGAAATCAAATTGATCTTGACTGTCCCGTCCTTCAAAAATATCTTTTCCGCCATTGCCGTGATTGCGGAAATCGGTGTGAATATGGACGTGTTCCCGACATCCAAGCATTTGTGCTCTTGGGCAGGACTTACTCCCACTAACAATGAAAGTGCCGGCAAGAAAAAGTCAGTAAGGATTTCGAGAGCTGGCTGCTACATCAAGCCTCTTCTGGTACAGTGTGCTACTGCTGTAGTCAAAAGCGAAAAACATCCCGAAATCCGTAACCGCTATTTGCAATTGAAGCGGCGCAGAGGCCATAAGCGGGCCATCATTGCCATTGCACGAATGTTGTTAACAGCCATCTATCACATCTTAAAAACCAAAGAACCCTATAACCCTAATTTATATAAAAAATCGGATGTTCGTCCATTCCATCATGAAATCACGATAGAACAAGCTATTCACTTGGCACAAGCTCAAGGTTACCGCATTTTGGAGATTGCTACGTAAATAATCTATCTTTATCAAAATACATTATTTACCATTCGCCGTTCTATGGACGGCTTATTTGCCATGCTCTTTCCCTTAATTAAGCATGTTAACCGAGGATTTCAGACTTTTCCTCCAAAATAGAACGGACTACTAAAATCATCGAACTTCATAAAGCTACTATCCCGCTTCGAAATAATCGGCAACTTATTCTTCCATGGAATTC
>JBEQCC010000051.1:0-9061 GCA_041639455.1 Pelosinus sp.
CAATGGTACGCTGAAGCTGTCAGCTTTAAAAGACCCCATCCAAAAAGTGGGGGTTGCTATTGCTTTTGAAGGTGATACAATTAATGTAGCGCAATTTGATGGCTATATGGGAAGTGGTTCTTACCGTGCAACAGGCACTGCAAAGTTAGATGGATTACGTTTGGCCGATTATAACATGGCGTTAATTTTGGATAAACCTATGATTCGCAGCAAATATTTTACCGGTCCCGTTGATGGCAATTTGACAATTAGCCAAGGCAATATACGACCCAAATTAACAGGCAAATTACTTTTTGAAAATAATATCATCAACATTCCTGCCCTTCCTGATATGGAACCGTCCAATTTGGACATGGATTTAGGCGTTGATATACAAGTCGGGAAGAAAGTACGCTTTTACAATCCTTATCTATATGATATGCTAGCAGTTGGCAGAGTAAAAGTGGGCGGCAGTATCGCAGAGCCGGATGTTTCAGGACGTATTGTTGCGATTCGTGGCACAGTGAGTTATTTGAGAACGCAATTTAAGGTGGAAGAAGGAAGTGTGGAGTTTCGGCAGTTTGCTTCTTTTGAACCGATTATTAAGCTTAATGCTAAAGCAACCCTGCAGCAAACTGTGGTATATTTAAATGCTAATGGCCCTGTTGGGGAAATGGAATTTAAATTAACGTCAGAACCAGCCATGAATCAGCAGGAGATTCTATCCCTTTTGACCCTGCGCAGCCGTTATTTTGAAAAGCAAAACAGCGGAGACACTGAGCTCGGTCGTGACGAACTCATGGGAGCCCTAGACGCTGGTCTGCAAATGCGTTTTATTAGTGAAATAGAAGGGAATGTTCGCAGTGCCTTGGGCTTGGATGAATTCCGTTTTGTTCGGGATACTAGTTCTAGTATTGTAAAAAAGAATAATACTAAAAATGATGAGAGCTCTACAATTAATAAAGAAGTATACAATTTGGAAATGAGTAAATATTTGACAGATCGCTTCCTAGTAAGCTATGTTATGGGTGTTGATCATAGTAAAAATGAAGTATCATTCCGTTATAGCTTAAATCGAAATATTAGTTTAACGGGCTCTATTGATGATGAAAACGAAACATGGCTTGGCGCAGAAGCCAGGTATAGGTTTTAACAAGAAGGATGAACCATATGATACTAAGTCAATATGTAAAAGAACTTAAAAAAATACACATGCTGTCACGGGAAGAAGAAGAAATCCTGTGGCTCCAGTATAAAGAATATGATAATATGGACTGCCGCAGCAAGATTATCGAGCACTATCAACCTTTGGTATTTAAGATCGCTACTGGCTGGCGCCTGAATGAAACGGTAATCATGGATATGATTCAAGAAGGGACAGTTGGGCTGATTGAGGCGGTAGAGAGATTTGATCATCAAAGGGGCGTGGCTTTTAGCTTATATGCTTCCCAGCGAATACGCGGACGTATTCTTAATTATATGGAAAAAGAGGGGAAGTTTGGTATTGCCTCTGTGGACAGTCTTTTATCAGCTCAAGAAGACATTACCCTTAGAGATTTGTTAGTCGATGGGAAAGCAGGTGTTTCCAATCAGGTGGAGCATAACTATCTCGTAGCCCAGGTCAAAAATGCCATGGATCGCTTACCTCTTAACGAACAAGCGGTGCTAAGCGGCGTATTCTTAGAAGATTGTGAACCAAAACAATTGGCGGAAACCTTAGATCTGAGCATATCTCATATCTATAAATTACAAAAACAGGGTATCAGGCGTATTCGCGGCATACTATCCAAATTTATGCAGCACTGGCAACCGTAAAAAAGAGAGAAAAAAGGCACATATAATACGGATTGTTATAGAAAACACGATTAATCGCCAAAAACAAAGAAATTTCAAAGGAAATCAATGACCATAATCTGGCCTCTTTTCAGGATTGTATATATTGTTTATAATAGGGGTGGTGTATATGGCTCATTTTAGAAAAAATGTATACCAGCATTTGTCTTCTGCAAAGAAGTGGTTGACAAGAGCAGAGGAAGCCTTTGACAAAGAGCGGGATATTCGTGGTGAGCTTGATCTAATGTTAGCTCAAGCTGAACTTCAGCATGTAAAAGAAGTCAGCCGTTCTAAGCATTGGCGTCACAAATATACGATGGTTCGTCATGGAGTCGCTTTGACCTGCGCTGTAGTAATGGCAGTAGGATTAGGGGGAGTCTATTGGTGGACGTATAAGTCAGATCATGTTGTACCTGTTCCATTGGCGCAAAAAGTAAGTGTGCCAGTGGAATCTCAGATACAAAGCAGCAGTAATGGCGGACAATTGCCAGCTGTCTCTACAGAGGCAAAGAAAGTAGTCGTAATAACAGAAGCTGCTCCGCCAGTACAACGCGCTACTGCACCAAATCCACTGAGTCAGGCAAAAAAAGCCGAATCTTCTCGGCAGGTGGAACCAACGGTGACCGTCTCGCCTGATGAAATGCAAAAATTGGTGCGGGCCGCCGGAAAAACATTACGCGGCCAGTAAGACAAAAGGAGGCAATGCATGAAAATTCCAAAAAACTATAAGCATATACTGCTTGCAGCTATCTTTAGTATCAGTCTTATATTTTCTGTTACAGCTCCAGCTTATGCTGCTGATCCTACAGGTAAAACTGTAACTTCCATAACTGTCACTGGCAATACAACAGTACCAGAAGCGACGGTCATGGGTGCAGTGAAGTTGAAGCCTGGTGAAGTGCTGACAGCGGACAAAGTAAAACAAGACATGCAAGCGATCTATGAATTGGGTACTTTTTTTGATGTAGTATCCAACTTCAATCAAGTTCCTGAAGGGGTACAAGTAGTCTATACCGTGATGGAAAACCCAGTATTGCAGGAAATTATTATAAAGGGCAATACAAAGGTATCATCCGATAAGCTAAGCAGTATGCTGACAGTCAAAACAGGCAGTATTTTAAATTCCAAGGAGTTAAATGAAAATGTAAGATCCATTGAAACATATTATCGTGATCAGGGTTATATCTTGACCAAAGTCAGTGATGTTGCAATGGGAACCGGCGGTGTACTGACAATTACCATTAATGAAGGCATGCTGGAAGGCATCGAAGTCAAAGGCAATGAGAAGACAAAGACCAATGTTATTACTCGTGAAATGAAATTAAAGCCAAATCAGCCATTTAACGTAAAAGATGCGAAGCGTAGTATGCAAAAAGTGTACAACCTAGGCTATTTTGAAGATGTAAATATGAAGCTGAACCCCGGCAAAGAGCCCAATGCCATTGTTCTTGAAACCACAGTTGTAGAACAAAAGACAGGTCGGTTCTCCATTGGGGGCGGCTACAGTAAAAGTGATGGTATGATTGGAATCATTGAGCTTGGTGATGACAACTTCCGTGGTACGGGAGATAAAGTGAAGCTTCGTTGGGAGTTTGGCGGCAGTGCCAGCAACAAGAACTATGAAGTGAGTTACACTCGCCCATGGCTGGACGACAAGCAAACATCTCTTGGCTTTAGCTTTTATGACATGACCAACGAATATAATGATTATGATGATGATGGAAATACGAAAGCCACTTATGACAAAAGGCGTAAAGGCTTTGATATTACCCTTGGTCGTCCGCAAGGTGAGTATACACAAAACTATATCACGTTAAAACAACGAAAAGATCAGTATGTGGAATGGGTATCAGGAGATAATTATTTAACAGATCCACAGTATATTGCAAATGATTATCTTAAGAATAATTTTGGGACAACTCGCAGTATTAGCTTAATGCGGGTATATGATTCCCGGGATAATGTATTTAGTCCTACAGAAGGAAACCGTGTGGCTTTAACGGCGGAATTTGCCGGAAAGGCTTTAGGCGGCGATTTCAATTTTAATAAATACACTGCTGAAACAAGGAACTACCTAAAGGTTGGTCGTGCGCAAGTCGTAGCACTGCGGGGAACTGTCGGTTATGCAGATGGCAAGATGCCAGACAGCCAACGTTTTGCCGTAGGTGGCTCTGACTCGCTCCGTGGTTACCGTGATGATCAGTTTAAAGGTAATAAAATGCTGGCCGCTACAGCAGAATATCGCTTCCCAATTGCCAAAAAGGTAGAGGGTGTAGCTTTTACTGATGTTGGTAAAGCATGGCAAGGCGAAGGATACAAGCTGAAAGATCTGGAAGCTAGTGTCGGTGTGGGAATTCGTGTTTCTACACCAATCGGTCCGATTCGTCTTGATTATGCGCAAGGCGGTCAAGGGGGTAGAACTCACTTTAGCTTTGGCGGACAATTCTAATCCCATGTTTATCAGAGTCAGGTCATTGACCTGACTCTGATATCTATATAATATGGCTAAAGTTTTACTTACAGACATGGAGCATTTTCGCCAGGAGGTGCATTATTATTCCTCTATATAGTTTCCGTCTTATCTTTACAAGCACATTGCTCAGTTTATTATTGCTGTCGGGAGTGGTTTATGCTTCTGATGAACTAGTGGAAAAAATCAATGTAACCATTGTTTCCAGTCAGACGCCTCCTTCTAAAATTGCAAAACGCATGACGGCTAGTGTGAGTACTGTAGGCGAGCAAATGATTGTAGGACGTAAGGTGAATGAAGTACAAGATAATCAGATTTCCTATGAAAAACTGATCAAGGAAATATTTGACCGAGTATTAGTAGGATATTCTGTCCAGTCCGTCGATCTTAGACCTGGTCCCAGCACTGCTCTTACCATTGAGATCGTTCCCTGGGGCGACGTAGTGCGTGAGGTAGCTATCGCATATGATTTCGGTACTCTTTCCCCGGAGATCGTAAATCTGATTAAAAAAGATATGGGAAATGTAGATGAAAAATTAAATGATGTATTAATCGGACTGCCCATTGATGCTGTAGATTGGGCAGGAGGATTATCGAAAGTCGCAATACGTGAATTGCTGGCAGATCAACTGCCCGAATTCCATGCTAATATCGATATCATTCCAGGGGAACGCACAGTAGTAAAGCTCTCCTTATCACCAATAGGGACGACTGTGCGGGATGTCCGTGTGTCACTTCGCTCTACCACCATTCCGAATGTCATGCTAGCCGCAGTGCGCCCGACAATGGATGAGACCAGTAAAATCCTTATTGGCCTGCCTGCAGCTTTTGTGGAGAGGCATCGTGATTATTTTACAGCGAAGCTGATTGCAGAACAACCTTTAACAAAAAAATATGGAATTGCAGTAACTCCACTGCTCAATGTTGGGGCAGATACTGAGATAGCGCTGGCTGTTGAAACCGATAAATATAACATCACTCTGGAAGCTTATTTGGATATGGGGCGTGGGGAAGACAATGCTTCTGCCAGATTGCATGCCGGAAAGATTGTCAGTAAACGGGACGAAGTCTTTTTGGAGGTAAACTTTATTCCCAGCTCTGTTTCCTGGGGGTTTGTTCCTGGGTGGGGACATAAATTTGGTTCCGGCATGGCAGCCGGTATCAAATATAATACATCAAGTTCACAAAATACGTTGTGGCTGCAAAAAGAACTTAGCCCAAGCTGGACGATGCGATTGGAGAGGAATCCTAAGACTCGGAACAATGAACTAGGACTTCGCTACAAACTCCATGATTCTTTAAGCGCTGAATATATTATTACAAAGGATGATCAATGGCTGAGACTGGTTGGTCATCTGTAAAATTTAGGAACACCTTTTAACAGCAATATCTTGAATATATGGATATACCCTGTTATAATAAAGAGGTAAAATTTGATGCCAATAGGCAGAGAGAAGGTTTTTTATGCTGAAATTACAAAAGAAACAAGTGAAATTTATATCCCTGGCAATAGCAGTTATGTTTCTGCTGGGTATAGTTGGATTGGCTGTATCACAAAGTAGTACATCCTATGCGGCAGAGGCTGGTAATTCCTCTAAAATTGGTGTCGTGAATCGTCAACTGGTAGTTTCTCAGCATCCGGATATGGAGAACGCACAAAAAACAATGCAGGCTGAGGTAGAACAAGCAAAAAAAGACTTTGAAGGAAAATCAGCGACAATGAACGACAAAGAAAAACAAGATTACTATGCACAAGTTCAACAGCGCTTGACCTTAAAAGAGCAAGAATTAATTAATCCAATATTTGAAAAAGTAGATGCGGCTATCAAAGCAGTTGCAGATGCTAAAGGATTGTCCGTAGTTATGGATAAAGCTAATGTCGTTTATGGCGGTCAGGACATTACGGTTGAAGTTGGCAAAAAGATTAGTGGCAAATAATTAAAAATGCAGTATGGCCGAGCAGGTTTCACCAGCTCGGCCCTTTATTAGAAAGAGGGTGATGGGGTGTCAAATCATAAGTTTCTTATCATGATACTGGCTTTAATGATGCTTGTTGCCGGATGTAGTACCAAAAAGGTACAAGACACTAAGGAACCTCAGCCTCTGATAGGTATTGTTGATATGAAAAAGGCAGTGCAGTCACATCCTAAATATAAACAAGTGCTGTCTTTAGAACAAGAAGTAAGAAGCGTATCAGCTCAGGCTCAGGCCCAGCAGGCTGCTATGGCGCAAAACGCCCAGAAAATGTTGAATCTGTCAGAAACATCCCAGGAGGATTTGGCGGAATTAAACAAGACTTTTCAACAAGAATTTACGGAAAAAATGTCCTTAAAAGAACAAGAAGTCAACACGAGGCTTGCAACAAAAGAAAATAGCATTCGTCAGACTCTGTCGGATGAATTTAAAGTTTATACTGATGAACTTGATAAAGAATATCAACCACAAATTTTTAATTTACAGCTTAAATTGAAAACCGTACAACTAGCGAAGGAAGAAGCTGCTTCACTGCAAGAACAATTTGAAACACTGCAAACACAGCGTGCCGAAAAAATCGCTGAGAAGCAAAAACAGCTGACTGAGCAAATGGTGGAAAAGATGGCCCCTGACAAGGCTGCTGCCCAGCAGGAATTAGAAGCCTATAGTAAACAAGTTAACCAAGAAATTTCTCAAAAAGCTGCTGCTAAGCAAGAGGAAATAGCGGCACGGAATATGCAAACCCTGTCCCTGCCGGGGAATACGGAACAAGAGTCTGATAACGGTCAGCAGCAGGTAATGATGAAGCAGCAAGAACTGCAAGCACTGCAGGAATCAATCATTCAAGATATCAACGATAAAACAGGTAAAGTTGCAGTTGAGTCAGGTCTTGAAGCAGTGTTGACTAATGTGGCTGTGAATGTGAGTGCTGTGGATATAACCGCTGCTGTTATTGCAGAGTGTAATAAATAGTAAAGTTGTATATAATAATACTGTTTCACCGAAATGGTAAAGTATTTCTTGAAACAGTTACTAATTTTGCAAAAAAAATGAAGCAAAGGAATGGGAGGACTTACAATGAAACAAGGAAAAAAATTAGCATTATTGTTCGTATTAGTATTTACGGCTGCTCTTTTAGGCGGTTGTAATTCAAGCAGTAATGTGGGTGTAATGGATGTAAATAAGGTAATGACGGAAAGCCCTAAGGTAAAGCAATTTCAGGAACAATTGAATGTCAAAGGCAAAGAACTTAGTGATCAATTGGAAAAAGATAAAGCATCCTTAAGCGCAGCTGATTTTCAAAAGAAACAAGAGACACTTTATGCAGAGTTCATGAAAGTGAAGCAAGAAATGGAAGGACAAATTGACAGCAGTATTAAAGCAACCTTAGATGGTATTGCGAAAGAGAAAAAAATGGGTGTGATTCTATATAAGAATGGCGTAGCCCAAGGCGGTACAGATATTACAGATGACGTGATTAAAAAGCTACAATAAAATGAATAGCAATTCAGGAGGATTTCTCATTGAAGAAGACATTAAGAGAAATTGCTGACTTGGTAAATGGTGTGTTACTGGGTGATGGTGACATTGAAATAACGGGAGTAACAAATCTGGAAGAAGCAGGTACAGCAGATATTTCCTTTGCTGTACCGCCTCATTTGGATAAAGCGGCACGGTCTGGTGCCGCTGCCGTTATTATCCCTATGACTGCCACGGAATTTAGTAAGCCTGCCATTCAAGTGGAAAATCCAAGAGCAGCATTTACAGAATTACTAAAGGTATATGCACCTAAAGTCATGATTGAACCTGGCATTCATCCTACGGCTGTGCTGGGAAAGAATGTTACTCTTGGTGAAAACGTGGCGATCATGGCTTATGCAGTCATTGATGATCATGTAAAAATCGGGAATCATACAATTATTTATCCCCATACTTATATTGGGAAAGAGGCTGTCCTTGGCAGTGACTGCATCCTATATCCAAATGTGACAGTGCGGGAGCGATGTCATATTGGCAGTCGATCCATACTTCATAGCGGTGCGGTAGTTGGCAGCGATGGCTTTGGTTTCGTTACAGTAAGCGGTCGTCATCAAAAGGTTCCTCAAGTAGGCAATGTGATCATTGGAGATGACGTAGAAATAGGAGCAAATGCGACGATTGATCGGGCGACTACAGGTAGTACCGTTGTTAAGCAAGGGACTAAAATTGATAATTTGGTGCATTTGGCTCATAATGTTGTTGTTGGTGAAAATTGTTTTTTTGTGGCACTGACAGGTATTGCGGGCAGTGTAAAAATTGGCAATAACGTTACCTTTGCCGGGCAAGCAGGCTGCGCTGGTCATATAACGATCGGCGATAATTCCGTCTTCGCAGCTAAAGCTGGAGTGATTGGCAATGTACCTGCCGGTTCTTTCTATTCCGGATTCCCAGCCAGACCCCACAAGGAATGGTTACGAGGGGAAGCAAGCTCCAACAAAGTCCCTGATTTAATTAAGAAAGTCAAAGACTTGGAAAAGCGCTTGGCTGCTATGGAAAACAAGGGATAAGAAATTTATCGTGTTATGAAAAACATAATGAACCGCGAAGACGCGAAGAATACGAAGAGTATGAGACACTACCTTCGCTCCTTCGTGTTCTTTGTATTTCTTCGTGCCTTCGCGATTCAAAATGTTTTATTTTTTATTATGCCATCCTTCTTAAAAGGGCAATTATTACCTAAATAGCTTTGGCAGGATTGTTGGCAGTTATGAAGAACGTATGAATATTGGACTAAAAGTAATTGATCTTAAGGAGGAGCCTCGTGAA
>JBEQCC010000051.1:9071-9493 GCA_041639455.1 Pelosinus sp.
GTGAAAAAAGTTTTATTTGGAATTGGTTGTGTATTAATACTGGCATCTGGGCCTGTTTCTGCAGCACCGTCTGTAAATGGGTCTACAGGCTTAATTAACACTCCATCTGCAGATGTACTGCGGGAAGGTGAATTTTCCTTAGGCTATTATTACCTGAAAGATGGTGGTGTAGGTATATTTAATACGAATATATTGCCTAAGTTAGAACTTGGTGTGGCAGGATTTCGTTATGATCACCAAGATAATGAAAATTATGTAAATGCCAAATTTAATATCCTATCAGAAAGTGTACTAAGCCCAGGAGTAGCAGTGGGGATAGAAGACATCGCCAATACCCGTGAACGCTCTGCATATGTTGTAGCAAGCAAGGCGCTGCCTTTCGGTTTCCGGATGCATGTGGGTGCAGGCAATGGACGATTTGA
>JBEQCC010000052.1:0-9490 GCA_041639455.1 Pelosinus sp.
AAAAGCCTTGGGATGAAACGGACCAATGTTAGTAAGAAATTGAATAGTTTGCATGAGGCAGGCAAAATAATAAAGGTCAAAGGACGGCCCGTATTATATGCTGTAAATTCGGATAAGATTACGTCTGTCCAGCCAAGTTATGAACAAGGTGGCAGAACCAAATTCGATATGTTGATCGGCGGCAATAAAAGTCTGGCAAAATGTATACAGCGTGCGAAAGCAGCTATGTTATATCCGCCTCATGGATTGCATACCATTATTCTTGGTCCGACTGGCGTAGGCAAGACCATGTTTGCAGAAATGATGTACAATTTTGCCTTGGAGAAAGAAATATATTCACCAACTGCTCCTTTTATCTCTTTTAACTGCGCGGATTATGCTAATAATCCCCAATTATTGTTGGCGCAATTATTCGGCTGCAAAAAAGGCGCTTTTACTGGCGCGGACCGCGACCGTCCAGGTATTGTCGATAAGGCTAACGGCGGCGTGTTATTTTTAGATGAGGTACACAGATTGCCGCCGGAAGGGCAGGAGATGCTGTTTTATCTAATTGATAAAGGATTATATAGTCCACTGGGGGACGTTGATAATAAAAAGAGTAGTGAAGTATTGATTATTTGTTCTACAACGGAGGATATTGACAACGTTTTATTGACGACCTTTACGCGTCGCATTCCGATGAATGTGTTTATCCCAGCGTTAAAAGACAGGACAATTGATGAACGGCTGGACTTAGTCTGTGAATTTTTCAAAATTGAGTCGCGCCGGATCGGAATGGAAATTGTCGTATCAGCAAATGCGCTGCGTACACTGCTTTTATATCATTGCAAGGGAAATGTTGGTCAACTGAAAAGCGATATTCAATTTGGGTGTGCTAACGCGTTTTTAAAATTCATATCCAAGGGAAAAAAAAGCCTGCAAGTTGAAAGTACTGATTTTGCCAACTATGTAAGGCAAGGAATGATATTGTACAAGAAACAGGCAGTTGAGGTCGACAAGCTCATCCATAATAATACAAAACTTTGTTTTAAACCAAATAAGGTAAAAATTCTGGTGAAGGAAGAGGATGATCTGCCGAAAAATTTTTATGAGGATATTGAAAAAAGAATACAGGAGTTGCAAGAGCGAGGGATTGATGAAGAAGAAATAAATTTTACTATGTCTTTTGATATTGAAAGTTATTTTAAAAAGTATATCCGAAACTTTGAGGTGAACGTCAATCATGATGAACTATCTCGGATTGTTCATCATGATATTATTACCGTTGTAGAAGAGTTATTAAAAAATTCAGGAGAAAAATTGCGGAGAGCATTTTCTTCTAAGGTTTTTTATGGGCTATGTTTGCATTTACAATCCAGTATTAAGCGCATTAAACAAAAGAAACCAATTATCAATCATAATATTAAGGACATTATTGATAAATACCCCAATGAGTATGCTGTTGCCCTTCACTTTACTAAGACTCTTGAAAAAAAATATCATCTTCACATTCCAGTTGACGAAATTGGCTTTATTGCTATGTTTTTAGCTGTTGATGGGACAACTGATAATGCAGAGAGAAATAAGCCTATTGTGGTGGTGGCTACTCATGGCAAAAGTATGGCTACTTCTATGGTAGAAGTAGCAGAAAAGCTTGCTGGTGCGGATAATCTTTATGCCTATGACATGCCGCTGGACAAAAATCCTAAGACAGCATACGAGGAGATAAAGGATTTAATTGTCAAAAATCATCAAGGAGCGGGCGTGGTTTTGCTTGTTGATATGGGAGCTTTAACGATGTTTGGTGAATTAATAAGCGAGGAAACGGGAATTGAAATACAGATGTTAGATATGGCTTCAACCCTGTTAGTTATTGAATGTGCTCGAAAATCGCTGATCGGTACAAACGTGGTAGAGATCTGTGCGGACATAAGAAAGAATAATCTCTTGTTTGCAAATTATACGCATAGCATTGCGTATACGCTTATGCCAAAAAAAGATAATATCATTATAACCTTATGCACAACAGGAGAAGGCAGTGCCATAAAAATAAAAACACTATTAGAAGATAAACTGGCGTTGGTCGGGAAAAATATCCAGATTATTCCCATGTCGATAAACGACAGAAAACAGCTGGCTGGGAAGATTAACAACCTTTCCAAAGAGAAAAAAATAATCGCTGTTGTTGGGACCTTCAATCCTGGTCTTTATAATATCCCATTTGTGCCAGTATCCGCTATATTTGGTGATGAAAATTTGTGTGGTCTTAAAACAATGGTTGATAAAATTTATATAGATGAGCTATATAATCAAGTCTTTTTCGCTATGCAAGATGAAATGCAAGAAATTGATATGGAAGACTATAAGCGAAATTTCTTTGAATTGTTAAGTAAACTAGAGGAAAAATTACACAAAATTTTCGAGGCGGAAGTAGTGGTAGGATTGATTATGCATCTAGCCTGCGCTATTAGCCGAATGCGCCGGAATGAGCTTGCCCCCATCTGTTTGAACAAAGAGTACTTATCTGCAAATTATTCCTTTGAATTTGAATGCATCAAGGAAAACATAAGAGACATGGAACAATTTTATAATTTCTCTTTTGGGGAAGATGAGATTTGGTTTATATTTCAAATTCTTATGAGTATATGATATGTGTATAACAAACAGGTAATTGTGTATAAGGTAAATTGACTAAATTAAGCTATCAGATTGTTTGTGTATGATTAAGTGTATATAGATTTCTTTATCTGACAGGTCAATGATAAATTTGACCTGTGTTTTTTTGTGATTTTTTAGTAAAAAAGTAAAAAAAACTCGCTAAAATCAACCAGTTAACTAAACTTTTAATGTTTTCTAAAAATCTGGCATAAAAGTTGCAATTATTCATATAGTAGACATCTATTATCGTTATGGTGGCAATAAGAATAGAACCGGAGAGGACAGGCGCCGTTTTTGCCGGTAGGTTTTTGTCTACATAGCAATCTGTGTGAGGAGGCTGCAGTGGTTAGCTTCTGTAAGGGAAACATGGATACCTGGAAGCTTCTGATATGCATCTCGGTTAGACAAAATTGGTAATAGGTGTAAATAATATGATTTTATTTAAGGAGAGAAAAAAGTGAAGAAAAATCTAATTATTATTCTAGCTATCATTTTTGTATTTAGCTTTTTTAGTTCTGCTATGGCTGCGGATAGTACATTTGCTGATGTTCCAGCCAAGCATTGGGCGTATGAATCGATAGCCAAGCTGGCGAAAGCTGGTATTATTGAGGGGTATGATAATAAGACTTTTAATGGTGAAAGAACCCTTACTCGCTATGAAATGGCTACCATTGTGGCTAATGCCATGACCAAGGAGGATAAAGCTGATGCCGCAGCAAAAGCTGAGATTGACAAGTTGCAGGCAGAGTTTGGTAATGAATTGGAACAATTAGGCGTCCGCTTAAGTGCAGTGGAAAAGAAAATTAGCGATATTGGTAATGTTAAATTTGGCTTCTGGGGGCGGGTTCTTACGAATGGATATAGGGATTCGTTGGGGTCAAACATGGATACGCAGATTCGCTATAAAATTAAGATGAGCAGCCAACTTACAGATAATGTATGGGTTAATTCAGCCATTGGTTATGATCAGGGCTATAATACCTCTAGTAGTTCTAACTCGAATGCTGGTATGCAGCTTCAAAAGATGTATACAAAAGTTAAAACAGGTAATTGGTTTGTCAATTTTGGACGACAGAGCAGTAATGAATCAAACCCTGTTGGTATGTTAGCCACCGGTATGACCATGGCTGCCAGTAGTAATTTTGATGGTCTGTCAACCTACTATGTTGATCCAAAAAACAGTAATAATAAGTTTTTTATCGGTCAATTTAATAAATCTTTTTACGGCTATGGCACAGTGCGAAATATTACGATTCTTAATGCTAATTACGATTTGCTGTCCAATTTTAATTTAACTGCTTCGTATTTTAAAGACGGCGGGAGAAACGGTGTAGATGACAGTGTACTTGCTGATATAACTACTGTTGGTGCAACGTATAGCTTTGGCCCTAATAAGAAATTTAAGATTATTGGAGAGTATGGAAAAAACAGCCGTGCGAAACAAGCGGCAGCCGCTGAAGGTAATACTTACACCGGTTCGAACACTGGTTGGGATGTGCTCTTGCAGTACGGACAGACCAATATTAAAAAACCTGGTACATGGGATCTTAGTGCTGATCTTAGAAGAATGCAGCCAGGGTTCCAACCATACGCAGGCACGGAATGGGTAGGCGGCGTATATACTCCCGCTAATGTGGGCGCGACCAGCAACGTTGATAATGTAAAAGGCGTTGGTGTATATTTTGGTTACGTACCTTATAAAAATATCTATACCCAATTAAGCTGGTATAATTTTGCTCCAGTTGTGAAAAGTGCTGGTGCAGATGGAAAATATAGACAATCTGTACGTCTAATGGTTGATTTTATGTACTAAATAGTGAATAACTGCCACTTTCTTAGTGGCAGTTATTCCTGGAGATTAGATGGATATGCAACGCGTAAATAGTTTGAGCATATAGATTTGAGAAAGGGGTAGTTTATGCAAAAATTTATAATTGATACAGCCAGAGAGTCGGTAGAATTTAAACACTATTGGGAAGAATGTGTGGGAAGTTGCCACGCAGTACTAGGGTTGAGAGAAGATTGGCGCAAACAGCTAAAGAAATGTCGCGATGAGTTAGGTTTTAAAAGCGTACGTTTTCACGGATTGTTACATGATGATATGGGTGTTTATACCAAGATCGGTGACAATGTAGTATATTCTTTTTTTAATATTGATTCAGTGTTTGATTTTTTACTGAAAATCGGTATGAAACCTTTTGTAGAATTGAGCTTTATGCCTGCTGTTATGGCATCTGGAACGGAAACTATTTTCCACTATAAAGCCAATATTACGCCGCCAAAGGATTACAAGGACTGGAATGAATTAATAAAACGTTTAGTAGAACATCTTATTGAACGTTATGGCATTCAAGAAGTGCGATCATGGTGCTTTGAAGTATGGAATGAACCCAACTTGCCAAATTTCTGGGCAGGTAGTCAAGAGGATTATTTTGAATTGTATAAGAATACGGCGTTAACGATAAAATCTGTTAATAAAGATATACCTATCGGCGGTCCCGCCACTGCAAAAAATGAGTGGATCAGTGAAATTATTCAATACTGCGAAGAAAATAATGTGCCATTAGATTTCATTTCCACTCATCACTATCCAACGGATATTGCATTGGGGCATGACTTTAGTCGTGAAAAAGGGAAACGGGACTGGAATACAATTGTAGCTCGAACCGAAGAAAAAATGTGTAAAGGCGGACGCGGGGCATTACAAAAACAGACACTAAAAGCGTTGGAAGCAGCAGGGCATTTTCCGCTGTATTATACGGAATGGAACAGTTCGCCCACTTGCATCAATCCATATCATGATGATCCATACAATGCAGCGTTTATTGCCAAAACGATTACGGATAATGCCGGATTAATCGATATTTATTCTTTCTTTGGATTTTCCGATATTTTCGAGGAACTATATTTTCCTTATACTCCTTTTCATGGAGGGTTTGGGCTGCTTAATTTACATGGAATCCCCAAGCCGAGTTACCGAATATTCGAATTTTTACACAGAATGGGCACTGAAAGATTACTAATAGATTCTGATGGGAGCACTCTTGTTGGAGCATTGGCTGTCAAGGATAAAGAAAAATTAATGATAATGGTTTACAATCATCAAGTGCCGCTTTTGCCAATTAAGGAGGAGCAAGTTTCGCTAATCGTTACAGGGTTTTCAACAAATATAACGATTACACTTGAAAGAATTGATGGAGAACATGCTTATGCCAAAAAATATTGGCTGGAGATGGGCTCGCCCGAATATTTGGATAAGGCAGCGGTTTCACAACTAATGGCTGTATCTGAAGTGAAGAGGGAAACAGTCGATTATACAGTGGTTGATAATGAAATTTCTATAAAAATCAGTATCCCGCCTCATGGCGTTGCATTATTAACCTTGGTATGAGTAAGTTAATTCGGAACGTTTGAGAATATGTTGGAAATGGGAGGGTTATTATGCAAAAGTTTATGGAAAAACTGGAAAAATTTCTAAATAAATATTTAATGCCATTGTCTGATATGGTGAATAGAAGCCAAATAATAACAGCTATCAAGGAAGGTATGATTTCTACTCTGCCCATACTTCTCTTGTCATCAGCGATATTTATTTTCGCTTTTTTCCCTTATATGAGCCAGTTTGCGCCAGCAGTGGATGCGTGGCTTAAAAATACCTTAAGACCGCTAATTCCTGCGACACTAGGCATGCTGGCGATATTTGTTATTTTTGGTACGGCGAACAGTTATTCCAGATTACGTAAAATTGATTCCTTATTTGGGATAGTTGTAGCCTTTACATCATTCATGATGATAACACCTTTTTCTACAACGACAGAAGTCGTTGTAAACGGCCAAAAAGTGCAAAATGCTCTTGTGACAGGTGTTATTCCCACAGCAAATCTGGGGGCAACCGGTATTTTTACTGCATTAATTGTAACGATTCTGTCGATAAAAATATATTCATTTATTCAGAATAAAAATCTGGTTATAAAAATGCCAGAATCCGTGCCTCCTGCTGTGGCAGCTCCTTTTTTATCTACTATTCCTATTGCAATAACAATATTAGTCTTTTTAGCGGTACGGCTGTTGATGGAATTAACTCCATTCGGTACCGTGCAAAATGCGATTTATGTAATTCTTACCAAACCGTTGCTTGGGTTGGGCGGTAGTATTTGGTTAGTGCTGTTCTTAATTTTTATTCAACAGATATTTTGGTTTTTGGGGATACATGGAACAAGTGTTACTTTAATTGCGATTTGGAAGCCTGTTGCCACGGTATTGATGGCTGCAAATCTGGATGCATATAATGCCGGGCAGCCATTGCCATATATATTAACTTGGGCCTTTATGGCTTACATGGTCCATTGCAAACTTTCACCAATCGCAGCTTTAGTAGTTTTCGGAAAGTCTGAGCAGGCTAAAACCATTGGAAAAGTTGCATTAGTGCCAGCTCTGTTTAATATACATGAGCCCTTTATCTTTGGCTTGCCAGTAGTCTTAAATGCAACGTTGTTGATACCTTGGTTATTTATTGAACCATTACAGATAGGCATAGCTTATTTATTGATGGTTTGGACTGAGGCAATACCTGTTTTGCCAATGCCATTTACACTGCCTCTTTTCTTTCAGGGAGTGCTTTCCACCAACTTTAATTTTTGGTCAATAGCAATAACAGCAGTGATGTTTATAGTTGGATTTGTTTTATGGGTACCATTTATTAAGATATTGGACAAACAAATGTTAGCGGCAGAACAGGAAAATACAACGAAATAGACAATGTATAATTTGGGGAATGCATCAAAAAATAACGCATTTATTGCGAATTTCATAGAACTGTAAAAATGGGAGGAAATATTAATGAAAATATTATTAGTTTGTGCTGCCGGGATGTCTACCAGTCTGGTAGTGGCAAAAATGAAAAAATCCCTGAAGCCTGAGGAAGCAGATTGGGTTATTGACGCTATTCCTGCCGAAAGTTTTGAAACGGAAATTGACAATTATGACGTGGTTTTATTGGGGCCCCAATTGAAGTTTAAAAAGAATCAGCTTGAAGAAGTCGCTAAGCCAAAAGGCATACCGCTGGAAGTAATCAATATGGCTGACTATGGTACTGTTCGTGGTGACAAGATATTGGAATTTGCACGCCAACTTTATCAAAATAAGTAGAGCAGAAACAATCAGGAAATGGAGACTAATTATATGGAAATAACAGAAGAAACGATATTTAAGCTTATAACATATTCAGGTGCGGCTAGAAGTGACATCTTTGAGGCGTTTCGTCTTTGCCAGGACGGGAAATATGAGGATGCCGAAATTTTGATGGAATCAGCTAAGCACAATCTACTCGAAGCTCATAATACGCAGACCAACTTAATCCAGCAGGAAACAGGCGGTGAGCAAATTATAGTGAGACTGTTAATGGTGCATGCCCAAGACCATTTGATGACGTGTATTCTTGCGAAGGAACTAGTGAGCAATATGATGAATATGCAAAAGGAAATAAACGAAATTAAGTCTAAAATAAAATAACTGATGAGCTTTAAATTAAAAAACACCTCGTCTATCATAGGTGACGTGATTTTTAGAACTTTGTAGAAATAGATTTAAGAATTTGTTTGTGAGGAGATTATACATGAAGTTCCCACGAGATTTCTTATGGGGCGGCGCTATTGCCGCCAATCAGGCCGAAGGCGCTTATTTGGAAGACGGCAAAGGTTTATCTACAGCAGATGTATTAATAGGGGGAGTGGAAAGAAAAAAGGTGCTTAGAAATTCGGCGGCAATTTCTCAGGCAGTGAATAATATGGAAGGATATTATCCGTCCCACGAAGCCATTGATTTTTATCATCGCTATAAAGAGGATGTAGCGTTATTTGCTGAAATGGGCTTTAAATGTTTGCGTACCTCTGTTGCCTGGGCAAGAATTTTCCCTAATGGCGATGAAGAAATATCAAATGAAGCCGGTTTGCAGTTTTATGATCATTTATTTGATGAGCTGTTAAAATACAATATTCAGCCTGTAATTACGATTTCTCATTTTGAAACGCCTCTAGGTCTTGTGAAAAAATATGGCGGCTGGCGGAGCCGTGAGCTAATAAAATTCTATGAACGGTATGCCAAAATGCTTTTTGCCAGATATAAGGATAAAGTGAAGTATTGGATGACTTTCAATGAAATAAATATGACGAATCATCTGCCGTTTCTAGGCGGTGGAGTTATTTTAAAACAAGGCGAGAATGAAAAACAAATAAAATACCAGGCCATTCACCACAAATTTGTTGCCAGTGCATTGGCGGTAAAAGCATGTCATGAGGTGATCCCCGATGCTAAGATCGGTTGTATGATAGCTGGAACTGTTAGTTATCCATATAGCTGCAATCCTGAGGATGTATTTGCCGCAATGCAAAAGGAACGCATGACCTTATTCTGCTCGGATGTTCAGGTCAGAGGTTATTACCCGGCCTATAGCAAGAGACTGTTTAAAGAAAATAACGTAGTTATTGAAATGGCAGAAGGCGATGAAGAGATTCTAAGACAAAATCCGGTAGATTACATAGGCTTTAGTTATTATTCCAGTGTGGCGGAAAGTGTTTCTGCTGAAATTAAAAAAAATGCGGCAGGCAATGTATTCGGCGGCGTAAAAAACCCCTACTTGAAAGCTTCGGGATGGGGCTGGTCAATTGATCCCAAAGGAATACGGTATCTTTTGAACCAGTTACATGACCGATACCAAAAGCCGTTATTTATTGTGGAAAATGGTCTGGGTGCCGCAGATGTTGTGGAAGAGGGGGATGTGATCAAAGATGATTACAGAATTGAGTACTTGAAATCTCATCTTAAAGAAGTAGCCGAAGCCATAGCCGACGGGGTG
>JBEQCC010000053.1:0-9337 GCA_041639455.1 Pelosinus sp.
CCTGTGATTGTTTAAGATGTACCGTTGAGGCTTGTTCCTATAATGACAATCGACTCTGTTCGTTAGACCAGATTCAGGTGAGTGGACAAAGAGTCGAATACTACACGCAAACGGAGTGTTCCAGTTTCCAGCAAAGAGGCTAATGTGTAGTTTTGAGATGATAGAATCAAAGCTCAGCATTTTAATAGGTTCCCCCAAATAAGTGAAGCTCACTCTTGCGTTGGTAAGAGTGAGCTTAATCTGTTGCGAACATAGTGAAGCAATCTCCTTGTTGTTAAGAGATTGCTTCACTATGTTCGCAATAACAAAAATATAAATAAAACCCTCTGTGGTTCAATTCGTTTGTATGTTTTAAAGGATGCGCAGCGTTTTTCTTGTTATTTTATTGCACAGTGTTAATTTATTTTTTGCATCAATCGCATTCCATTTAATGTTACGAGGATGGATAAACCTGTATCAACGAAGACGGCAAGCCATAAATTCGCCATGCCAGTGAATGTTAAAATAACCAAAATGACTTTAACTATAATTGAAAAACTGATATTTTGCTTAATGATGAACAGCATCTTATTACTGTCCCGAGACCTTTTTCCAATTTAATAGCGCAATCTCCGCAGTCGAGGCCAGCAATGATAATGTCACTTTGGCAATGGCTGGGCAGCTGTGTGCGAACAACAATCGCAATGATCTTCAACAGCTGCTGCTCATTCATCATCTAGGTGTTCTTTATGATTCATATCAGCATTGATGAGATAACCTTCTGGCGAGCAAACAACTGCAAGATGATATTGCCTCCGGTGTTGTCAATACTGCATTGGATTCAGAGCAGCAGCTATCATTACAAGAATGTTTGTTTCCTCAATGAATGGAGTTTTATTCGCCATCCTATCTGTGCTTAATATGGTCGATACCTTGGGAGAGTAATGAACGGACGTGTTCGTCATCTAAGGAATACCAAGCCATTTTTCCCTCTCGGCGGTATCGGACAAGACGAGCATTGCGTAAAAGCCGCAACTGATGGGACACGGCAGACTGACCCATTTCGACTATCACTGCAATATCACATACACATAACTCCCGTTTGGTCAAAGCTTGTAATATTTTGACTCTGGTCGGATCACCAAGTAATTTAAAGATTTCAGCGACTTGCTGTGCATCATGATCAGAAATAGATTCTTTTTTTGCGATACAAATAATTTGTGGATGCTCACCGAGATGCTCACAAAGATGCTCACAAATATCTTCAGTACATTGTTTCGTTTGCAAGTTCTCACTCCCCAACACATGAATATATATTCATGTGTTGTATTATAAATGATTTATATGAGAAGTCAAGGTCAAATGCAGCGATTTGATAAAAATATGATTAGGAAATTAACCCCACAGAAGATTTTCCTAATCGTTGCTATAGTATATCACTGTCTAATTGGAATGTGAGGTAAGGGAAAATACATAGGGATGCAACATTCGTGGACTGAAGTGTAAAGCACTTTCATTCCTTTTTTTAACTTGCGAAAACCGAATTTTTGATAGAAGGCTACAGCCTCTGGTAAGGCAAATAATGTAATCAATTGTACCCCTACTATAGTTTGAATCTTATATATTTGCTGAATCGTGTGATTAAAGATTGCTTGCCCGATGCCCAAATATCGATAGTGATCGTCAATGCATAATGCTGCTACTTCCACAGAAGGGCAAAGGCTTATTATTTTCCGCCCCTTAACTTTTAATGATGAACATTTTGTCGAACAAAATCCAACCAGCTCGTTAGCATTGCTTTCAAAGAATAAAGTAGTGCATGTGTTGCCTATTTCTTCATAAAGAAATGCATCTGTCTGTAAGAATTGTAATAGTGGGGTATACGCAGAATTAAAACTCATGATCTGCTGTTGGTATTCATAAGATAAGGGCTTGTAGGTTAACGTAAGATTTAGCGTATCGATTTTAATGGGATCAGTTAGTAGAGAAAGATCTCGAAGAGGCTTCGGACTAACGCTGCTTACGATTGGAAGACCATCCAATATAAAAGCAGCTGCTTGACTATCAACCCACTCGATGATTCCTCCGGGGATGGCTGTCATTTCCCAAGTATTGCGACTACCGATGATATCGTCACTGGTCATGCAATCACCGCCAATTGAACTTACAGAATCTGATATAGTATATGCTACATAAAGAAGATACGTAACACAACTGCAACTTCTTTGGGCAAATGTTCCAAAAAGGCATTCGCTTCTACTGGAAAGAGCAGGAATAATTTATTTTTGTGGGAATACATTCATATAGGCTGCTCACAAATCAGTAAAGGACTCAATTATATGGTCAATATGGGGAGGGGATCGAGTGTCGGAAGCAGTTGATAACAGAGAAATGGACGAAATTCTGCAGAAGTATGGGTATGAGAAAAGCTGTATTATACCTATATTACAGGAAACGCAAGCAAGATATAGATATCTGCCCAAGGAAGCCTTTTCTTATCTTTCAGAAAATTTAGGAATCAGCACTGCTAAAATCTATAGTATAGCTACTTTTTATGAAAATTTTTCTCTAGAGCAGAAAGGAAAATATGTAATAAAAATATGTGATGGAACAGCGTGCCATGTGAGAAAATCCATTCCTATCCTGGAACGACTAAAAAATCAACTTGGACTTACCGCAGGCAAGGTAACGACTGATGATCTTATCTTTACTCTTGAAACGGTTTCCTGTCTTGGGGCGTGCGGGTTAGCACCTGTGCTTACCGTAAATGATCAGGTATATCCTGCCATGACGCCGGACAAAGCACAGGAACTTCTTAAGAGGCTCAAGGAGGAAGAATAAATGTTTTTAAGCAGAGAAGATTTTAAAAATGCCTGTGCAGCATATACGGAATCTCTTGCTATGCAAATAAAGAAGATCTTGGTTTGTGCCGGAACGGGATGCGTGGCTGGCGGAGCCATTGAGATTTATGAACAATTGATAAAATCAAATGAGAAGTATGATGTATCTTGTACGGTGATGTTAGAGAAGGAGCCTCATGACAAATCTATAGGAATCAAAAAGAGCGGGTGCCATGGCTTCTGCGAAATGGGTCCATTGGTACGAATAGAACCCCAGGGATGGCTATATATAAAAGTAAAGCCAGAAGACTGTGCTGAAATTATAGAAAAATCAATCATTAATGAAATCTTTATAGAGCGCTTGGCTTATAAAAAAGAGGGAGTGATGTATCCTACTCAGGAAGATATTCCTTTTTATAAAAAGCAAACCCGGCTTGCACTTGAACATTGTGGGCATATTGATGCCACATCGATCAATGAATACTTGGCAATTGGGGGATACCAAGCATTTACAAAAGCCTTATTCGATATGAGTCAGGAGGATATCGTAAAGGAAATTGATCTATCCAATTTACGAGGGCGGGGAGGCGGCGGATATCCTACAGGCCGAAAATGGAAGCAGGTAAAGGGACAGAATTCCAGCATTAAATACGTTGTCTGCAATGGTGATGAGGGCGATCCCGGGGCATTTATGGATCGCAGTATAATGGAAGGTGACCCTCACAGAATACTGGAAGGAATGATGATTGCTGGCGTAGGATGCGGCTCGTCGGAAGGCTACATCTATGTACGGGCGGAATATCCCCTTGCTGTCAGCCGTCTGGAAACAGCAATTGATGAAGCGAACGAGAGGGGACTTCTTGGCAGAAATATTCTTTGTTCAGGTTTTGACTTTGACATAAAAATATGCAAAGGTGCAGGAGCATTTGTTTGTGGTGAGGGAAGCGCTCTTACTGCATCGATTGAGGGTAAGCGGGGAATGCCAAGAGTTAAGCCGCCCCGAACGGTTGAGCATGGTGTTTTTGATCAACCTACGGTCCTTAATAATGTAGAGACTTTTGCGAATGTTCCGTTTATTATTCACAGAGGTGCTAAGTGGTATAAAGCAATAGGTACGGAAAATAGTCCGGGAACAAAGGCTTTTGCTCTGACGGGAAATATTGAAAATACAGGCCTCATTGAGGTTCCCATGGGTACCCCTTTAGGTGAGGTGATATTTGATATTGGCGGCGGAATGCGGGGCGGCCATGAGTTCAAAGCGGTCCAGATAGGCGGACCTTCTGGTGGATGCCTGACCAAAGACCAGCTTGATCTGCCTTTAGATTTTGATTCCCTTAAAAAGGCGGGAGCGATGATAGGATCGGGTGGGCTGGTGGTAATGGACGAGCATACTTGCATGGTAGAAGTGGCAAGATTCTTTATGAATTTTACGCAAAATGAGTCTTGTGGCAAATGCATACCTTGCCGTGAGGGAACTAAACGTATGCTTGAAATCCTGGATCATATCGTTTCCGGGCAAGGAAAAATAGAAGACTTGGATATGTTATTGGAGCTTGCCGACACGATATCAGCTACGGCACTGTGTGGTCTGGGAAAAACTGCAGCATTGCCTGTTGTCAGCACCATTCGAAACTTCCGAGAAGAATATGAAGCTCACATCGTCGAAAAGAGATGTCCGGCAAGAACTTGCCAAAAATTAAAAAGAATCTATATTGCTGCAGAAGCTTGCCGCGGCTGTTCAAAATGTTCCAGGTTATGCCCGGTTGGGGCAATTAGCGGCAAAATAAAAGAGCCGTTCTTGATAGATCCGGATAAATGCATAAAGTGCGGTGCATGTATAGAGTCATGTGCTTTCAAAGCAATCAAGGAGGCATGATGCAATGAATACAGAATTTATGGTAATTGATAATATGCCCGTAGAAATAAATGGAGAAAGAAATATCCTGGACGTAATCAGGAAGGCGGGAATTGACCTTCCAACATTTTGTTACTACTCCGAATTATCCGTTTATGGCGCCTGTCGTATGTGCGTGGTTGAGGATCAGTGGGGTACGATTCAGGCTGCATGTTCGACACCGCCCAAGGCTGGTATGGAGATTCGTACGAATACGCCAAGGCTCAGAAGATATAGAAAGATGATTCTAGAATTGCTGCTTTCCAATCACTGTCGTGACTGTACAACCTGTGAAAAAAATGGGAAATGCAAGCTGCAGGAGCTGGCGCAGCGTTTTGGCATAAAACAGGTGCGATTTCACAATACCTCGGAAGATTCGGAGCTTGATACTTCTTCTCTCTGCATCGTTCGGGATAAAAGCAAATGTATACTTTGTGGTGATTGTGTAAGAATGTGCAATGAAGTGCAGAATGTGGGAGCCATCGATTTTGCTTTTCGCGGATCAAAGATGTGTGTAAGTACAGCATTTGCTGAGCCTCTAACCAATACAAAGTGCGTAGGCTGCGGTCAGTGTTCCGTTGTGTGTCCCACTGGTGCTATCGTGGTTCGTAATGACACAGCCAAACTTTGGAAGGAATTAAGTGATAACAATACAAAAGTAATTGTACAGATTGCTCCTGCAGTAAGGGTAGGCATCGGAAAAGAACTTGGTTTTTCAGAGGGGCAAAATGTGATGGGCAGGGTTGTTGCTGCTTTAAGAAGGATTGGCTTTGATGAAGTGTTTGATACATCTACAGGGGCGGATTTTACCGTATTGGAGGAAGCTGAGGAGTTTAGCAAAAGGCTGCTAACTGGAGATAACCTGCCGTTGTTCACCTCTTGCTGCCCTGCCTGGGTAAGGTATGCTGAATTGAACTATCCTCAGCTGATTAAAAATATATCTACATGCCGTTCCCCAATGCAAATGCTGGCGTCAATTCTGAAAGAACATCACAGAAATGATGAAAAGAGGGTCGTTGTTGTTGCAGTCATGCCTTGTACTGCCAAAAAGCAGGAAGCTGCACGGGATGAATTTAAAGAAGAGGGTGTTCCTTATGTGGATTATGTGATCACGACACAAGAATTAATCCATCTTATAAGGGAAGCGAACCTTATTTTTTCTGAAATAGAGCCCGAAGCTGTAGATATGCCTTTTGGGACTGCCAGCGGTTCGGGGGTCATATTTGGGGTAACTGGAGGGGTTACTGAGGCAGTCATTAGACGGCTTTCCGATAATAAATCATCATTTGCACTGCGAGCAATTGCCTTTACAGGTGTACGGGGCATGCAGGGAGTAAAAGAAGCAAGGATTGATTGCAATGGTCGTGAGGTGAAAATTGCAATTGTCAGCGGTCTGAAAAATGCGGATGACTTAATCAGAAGCATACAACAAGGAGAAAAACAATATGATTTTGTTGAAGTGATGTCTTGTCCCGGAGGCTGCATCGGCGGTGCGGGTCAGCCAGTTACCAATCGAGATGGGAAGTATAATAGAGGTGCGGGGCTTTATAATGCAGACCGGATGAGCAATATAAAACGGTCAGAAGAAAATCCGATTATAAAAGAGCTTTACGATGGGATGCTAAAAGGGAAGGTACATAAGCTGCTCCATGTGAATTATCTAAAGTCAGATATGTCTTGAATTATAAAAATAAGATGATTTTTGTAATAAAGAACAAGGTCTTCACAAGAAAGTATGCTTGACGTTTGTCCGTTGCGAGCGGAGCGTGGCAATCTCCAATAGCAAGCTGGGTGGCGACAGAGATTGCCACGTCAGCTGTCGCCTCCTCGTAATCACAATATTGTCAAGTGGAAAGTTTGCTTGTTCTTTAGCATTTGGAAAGCTGTATGGTAATTACTACTGTTTGTAGCAATATTGATTGATGATATCTTCTGAAATGATTAAGTGAATTCCAGGGGCCCAAGTGGGGAGTAAGAGAGAAGGGGCGCTAATCCCCATGATTTGTCCCAGGGTATTAAAGACAGAGTTGCAATTTTTCTTCTGAAAATGCTCCCATAAGTTAGGGTAGCGCAGCTGTAATGCATTAATAGCAGGAATGGCATCGACCGCTGCCTGCCATCGTTCTTTTACCTCTGCTTCATCACCTGTAATACAGGATTTTATTGGCTGATTGGGCTGCAAGGACCAAGGGATTCCAGCATCACGAAACACTTGCAGAAGATCAGCGGAGCTGCCGATCGCCTTGGTTGTTTTCGTTTCTATGTGAAATGCGAGGCCATGAAGTTGATCTGTTACTTGATGAGTGGAATTGGTTAATACCCAGAAGTTATGGCTAAAAGGGGTATAGGGAATCAGAAAAGCACGTGCTTGGATATTCCATTGCTGACGATTCATTGCTATCGCTTCACCTTCTCTTTTTACTAATATAGAGTACATCCTATATTAGTTATAGAATCTTCTGATGGATCATGTGTCTGTTGATTTTGATATCTATAAGTTAGTATATACGTACCTTACAATATATTACTATATAATTTAATTTTTTTGGTTGACGTAGTATATTTCACATACTATAATTTGACAAGATTACAGAACTCTGCAGCAAATGATGAATCATGTAAAATAGTGTATGGTATAAGTACGGGAAATAAATGCTTCTTCAGATCAAATACTTGAGGCTATCATCTTTAAAATATAAAACTCCTACAAGAATGTGGGAGTTTTTTTGTTATAAAATATTAAATTTAAAATATTTACATAGAAATATAGACTGTTTTTTTGATTAGTTTTGTATGTTTTCGTGCCAATAGTATGAATCGTTATGTAATTACATTTATGTTCAAAATCGATAGTAACAGCGTTTACAAGGGGCTTACCTGCTTAGTTTGTAACTGGCACGATAGTTGCATATATTTATAGGTGAAATAAAATCTGGAGGAGATGAGAGCATGAAAGAAAAAGTGACAATCCTTTGCTGCTGCGGAGCGGGTATATGTACATCTAATTACTTAAAAGAAGAAATTGAAGATCGAATCAAACAGGAAGGTCTAAAAAATGTCAAAATCGTTTTATGCAGAGTGAGTGATGTAGACGAAGCGATCAGCGGGGCTGACTTGCTTGTTACAACTGTGGAAATGAAGGCAGCATACCCCGTACCAATGATAAGGGCTTTAGGGATCATGTTAGATGATAAAGCTGCAAAAAAGGCATTGGATCAAATTGTGGATGAAGTGAAAAGAATTATGCAGAAATAAATGGCTCTGACAGTTGGATTTAGATATTTTAAGATATTGTGATGGTAACGAGAATAGGTATGGAGGGTAAAAAATGGAATTTATAGATTCAATCACCAATGGGTTGTCTGCGTTCTTTAGTTTTGATTCAACCGTCACTATACTAGGTATTATTATTGCCATCTCTCTGCTTGTGAAAGTACCAATCAAGAAAGCTATACTCGGTGCCTTGAAAGTTTCTATAGGGCTTACAGGTCTATTCTTAATTGTAGATTTGATACAGACCGCCATGGTAAATCCAATAAGCAATATGATCTCTTTGTATGGCATCAATAAAAGTATAGTAGATATTGGCTGGGGTTCTGTAGGATATGCTTTTGGCAATACATATGGTTATTTTGGGGTACTCGTATTTTTAATCGTAAATGTAATATTAGTGTCTGTACGATTTACCCAAACCATTTATGTTGATGTTTTTAATACATGGAGAGCGATGCTTCTGGCAGGAATGATCGGTGTTACAACCGGAAACTTCTGGATTGCCACGTTTGCTGTTGTAATCTTTCTTATCATTGATGTAAAAGCTGCAGATATTGCGGCGCCGTATATAGAAAAAATCAATAATTTTCCTCCTGGAGGCTCATGGCCCCATGGCAGCCACTTTTCATTTCAGGCATGCATTGCCATACCAATTGAGTGGGTTTTAAAAAGAATACCCGTTATCAAGGATATCAATATTAAGGCTGAAACAATTGAAGAGAAATTTGGAATCTTTGGAGAGACAACAGTCATGGGAGCAATACTGGGTATTGTCATTGGGCTGTTTAGTCAAGTCGGTATTATGCCCTCCCTGTTACTTGGAGTGAAGATGGCAGCCGCATTTCTTCTTCTTCCAAGAATGGCAGCCATACTTGTGGAAGGATGGTTCCCGGTGATTAAAGCTGCAAGACAGATACTTGTAAGTAAGCTGAAACGGGATGATGTACGTATCGCACTTGATTGTTCAACGGTTATTGGACATGCAGCAGTTGTCCCTACAACACTCATTATGTATCCGTTAGCATTGCTGATATCGGTCATACTTCCAGGCAATCAGATGATTTCATCCGTAAGTCTAATCATCGTTCTCTGGGAGAGTGCAGCGGTGAATGCGATCACAGAAGGAAACATATTTCATAACATTATCATATTATCCCTGATCGTTTGTCTTTTCTGCTGGGGAGCTACGTTCATGGCAGATCCTATGACTCATTTGGCGGTTTCCATGGGATATGATGCGGCTAAGGGTCTAGTGTCCAATTGGGATGCGGCAGGGACTCCCGGACTGGTTTTAGTATACGGATTGTTTTCTTGGATATTTGGTTTTTAATGCTGCACGTGTAAATAGGAT
>JBEQCC010000054.1:0-9333 GCA_041639455.1 Pelosinus sp.
TGATTAAAACTACTTTTGCCTTTGTTTTGTAAAAACAACTTTTTTTCGGTTTTCCCTCAGACATTCGATACTTATCTATATAATCTCCCGAATTGGAAAAGACAATAATTAAGGTCTTTTCATTTGCATTCATAATATATTCATCTTGCTTCACATCATTTAAAGACGTAACAATAAATTTTTTATTATAAGCCAACTTAGTCTGTAAATCCAAAGCTGCTGTTTCTGAATAGAGCAGTCCAAAGGCAGCTACATACTTATAAGAAATCAAATCCAGTGCCAACTCATCGATACTTTCCATATCTAAAGAACTCTCAAAATTAACAATATCATCTTTAATAATATTTAAATACGAATCAATGCCATTATTATCTAAATATCCCATAATGTTTTTATTATAATTTAAATCATTGCGATATTTGTTTTCAATAAACGGAGCTGCTGCGACAAACTCTTTATAATCTTCAAATCCTATTGCACGAACAAATTTTGAAATCATAGACTTAGATACAGCACATAATTCTGCAATTTCTGCAATATACATTGTATTGATTCTGTCCAAATTAACAAGCAACGTAAATGCAATATGATAATAAATCGAATCTAATTTTTCATCATTTAAAATAACCAACAGCCGATTTAACAAAATACTCATCCTTATCTCCCTTTCTCGAAATATTTTATGCTGGCAGAACATATACCTTTATGATTTTCATTCCCCCTGCCACTGGATTTCCCTGTCATGCAATTATCAAACCATTATGTAGTGGTAAAAATACCTTTCCGATTTTTTAAAGGCATCTCAAGTACCTCATTTGCCATGAAATTAATAAACTCCTGCAAGTTCTCTCAATCAGATTTTGCAGGAGTTTCATCGATTTTTGATCAATTCTCTTTATTCTTTTACCTCTACCGGCTTTGAGAAAAACCAGCCGCCAAGACAAATCAGGAGAAATACACTCCAAAAAATAAGCTTCCATTCTACTGAACCAGAAAATCCTGTATCCAGCCAAGCAACTCCCGGATGTGACAGCGTATAAACAGCCAGCTTAACACCTACCCAGCCGACCAACAGATACGCCGCGGTTTCCAAACCCGGCTTACGAAGCAGAATATCAACAAACCACTGGGCAGCAAAACGCATGATTACCAGACCGACGAATCCGCCAGCGAAAACAACCATAAAATGTCCGCCGTCGAGTCCTCCAATGCTTGGCAGTGTAGTTTTCGGCAAACTAACCGCCAATGCAACTGCTGCCAAAATGGAGTCTGCTGCAAAAGCAATATCCGCGATTTCCACCTTTATCACAGTAGTCCAGAAACCTGCCCCCTCCCCAGCAGCCGAATTAGCTCTCCCTCCATTGCTGCACACAACAGATTTATATATATGATTGAGACTTAAGAAGATCAAATAAAGCGCTCCTACCGCTTGCAGCTGCCACCATTCGATCAACATCGATATTGCGAACAAAGATGCGGCGCGAAAAACAAATGCTCCTGCCAACCCGTACATCAGAGCCCTCTTGCGTTCTTCGATCGGCAAATGTTTAACCATGACCCCCAGAACGCAGGCATTGTCAGCCGCCAATATCCCTTCCAAGAAAATGAGAATCACAAACATCCAAGCATATTCTACTACAATTGTAAAATCCAATTCCTATCCCTCCTTTTGTACATCAAAAAAGACCCCGCCTATGAAAAGAGACAATCTAATTGCTCTTCTCATAGGCAAAGGTCTCGCATACAACTTGCATTGCCAGAAAGCCGGAGTCTGCACTCGTATTGACGGCTTACCTGTATTTAGCTACTCCCCTTTGCAGGAGGCTTTATTGAGTTATAATTTATTATAGGGGTATTAAGGGTATTTTGTCAATAATAATTCTTCTTAAAGAAAACCTTAAAGGAAATCATTCCAAATACTGTATTTACACTGTTATACTTACCGCTCCTTATCAATTCCCTCTTTACAGATCTACCTTGTGCTCTAGTAGATAAGAAGTGGCTATGAATAGCAGAACAAAGGTAACAATGTCAAATATCATGCTTCCGACATTCATTGTCATGGTTGTGACAGAATGAATTTGCACCATCTGTGGAAAGAGATTTGCGATTGCCACCGATAACCCTGTCCTTGCTATGCTTAGTAGAAAGAAAATAATAAAGGAACCTATTTTCCCTACCTTCTTCCCTTTTAATGCGATTCTTCCGACAACCATGCAAAAGTACATAAATGTTAATGTCGAAACAATAGTCCATAAATTGATCAGTATAAAATACAGTAATTCACGTATTTCAACTTGCTGCAAAATAGCATTGAATAATCTTCCTTGATCAAGTAAACAAAACATGGACACGGACACAATCACAACAATGCTGATTTGAATCACAGCAACAATCAATCTGGATGCCATGATTGAGACACCGGACTTGGGAAGCGTAAATAGCAGATACCCTTGGTCATCATATAGATAATCACTCATCAATGTTAACGAAGCTATGCATATAACGACCAGGGCGCCGCCCCCTAAGAAACCAGATAGGACAGGTGCTCCAATTTGCCAGGAGTCTACTTTGGTCATCAAAAAGAGATTTCCGATTATAACTGTTAGGCAAATGCCTAGTATGGTTAACAACTTTCCTCTTAGTTCATATTTTATAAGATGAAACATTATTGAAACACCTCCCTGTACAATTCATCAATGGATTTATTCTTCTTCGATCGCAATTCTTCTGCATTCCCCTGCAGCACAATTTCTCCGTCGGAGATAAATGCCACCTCATCAAAAATTCGTTCAATATCATTTACAAGATGAGTCGTAATAATCATGGAACTGTTCTCACTAAAATTATTGATGATAGCATCTAATATTTTTTCTCGGGCAGTAGGATCAACTCCGCCAAGGGGCTCATCCAGTATATACAGCTTAGCTTTCCGAGAAAGCACTAAGGTTAGTTTCAATTTTTCTTTCATGCCCTTTGACAGACTCTTAACACCGCTATTGGCATCTAGTTTCATAAACTCCAGCAGCGTAAAGGCTTTCTTTTCATCAAAGTCAGAGTAAAAATCCTTAAAATATTGAATTGCATCTTTTATTTTCATCCATTTAAATAAATACTCCGTATCAGGCAGATACGAAACGATGGACTTTGTGTACACCCCAGGTTTTTGGCCATCTATAAGTAGTTTTCCAGAGGAAGGATGCAATATGCCTGCTGCTATTTTTAAAAACGTAGTTTTACCACTGCCATTGGGACCAAGAAGACCCAGGATTTTCCCTTGTTCTAACGTTAAATTTGCTCCTTGCAATGCTCTTTTATTTAAATAGGATTTACATAAGTTTTCAACTTCCAATACATTATACATGTTTGTTCACCTCTGTTATATTTTTAGAAATGCTCGCAATGATCTCTTCCTCGGTAAACCCCAGACGTTTCATTCGCAGGATAAAAGAATCGATAACTTCCTTTGCCATTTCCTGTTTCAAGTCATCTATCATATGCTTTCGTTCCCCCACAAATGTTCCCATGCCCCTCTGGGTATAGACAATTCCAAGTCTTTCAAGTTCTTGGTAGGCTCTTTGCAGGGTATTGGGATTTACCTTTAAAATCGTTGCCATTTCTCGTACTGAAGGCAATTTATCATTTGCTTTTAACTTTTCTGTAGCAATATCCATTTTTATGTGGTCCATAATTTGTAGATATATGGGCAGCTTATCATCAAATTCTAAATCCATACCTTCATCTCCTTAGCTTGCTACATCCCCAGTCTAGTGTATTAGTTAGATAATACACTAGACCATTTTATTTGTCAAAAAAGTTTTTTTCTAATACTATGCATCTAGAATACAGTCCAACACCCAAAAGGGACAGATTGAATTTTTTCAATCTGTCCCTTTGATCATGTCCATTATTTTTTATTGATAGCCCTTATCGCAACACTACCAGTTGGTGACAGTAGGTATCATTGGATGAATTGCTATTTTTTAGGTTTTCGCATACATTCGCGCATTGAGTCTGCTAAAACATTAATTGCTTTAACAATTACATCTTTAGTTGCCAAAAATTATTCCTTTTGAATAGTTAGTTTTATGTAACTCTATAACTAAAGCAGTGTTGCCCGTAACTCTTCACCTGACTTGGGAGATAACAAGCCAAAGGGAATATCAAATACAGAAAAAGCACCTGTGCTGCCGTTTTTGGCTAAGCGGAAAGTTGCCCGGGCATATGCAACGAGGACGCTGGAAGTAAATTCAGGGTTACTGTCCAGTTTAAGGGCAAATTCCATAACATGGTCGGTTTTTGGACTGGTGGAACCAGTACGGAAGACAAAACCACCATGGGGATACCCTGCATGCTCAGCTTGGAGTTCTTCTTCCGATATAAACGTAACATGGGTTTCATATCCTTCAAAATAATGGGGCATAGTCTTAATCTCTTTTGTAATGGCATCAAGATCTGCACCTGGCTTGGCTACAACATAGCATTCACGAGTATGGGCTGTGTTAGAACTGACATCTAGACCTTCCCCTGCCCGCCGGGAGGCAATTACCTGTTCTTTAGGGACGGTATACTGTTTTGCATCTTTTACACCGGCAATGCGGCGAATGGCATCGGAATGACCTTGACTTACCCCTTTACCCCAGAAGGTATGGTTTGTTCCGTTAGGTAAAACGGAACTGGCTAGAAGTCGGTTTAGTGAAAAAAGACCTGGGTCCCAGCCGACGGAGATAGTTGCAACAGTCCCTGAATTCTCAGCAACCTTATTCATCAAAGCAAAATAGTCGTTAATCTTAGCATGAGTATCAAAACTATCCACAGTGTTAAAAATCGAAGCAATCAGCGGACCTTGCTCTATCAGGTCCGTTGCCGATCCACCACACAGCAGCATCACATCGATTTTTTCTTTATAGGCGGCAGCATCCTTTATGGGGATGACCGGTACACCGCTTTTTGTCCCTGAGAGGCTGCGACGTGAAAAAACGGCCACCAGCTCGATATCGGGATTATTGCCAATCGCTAATTCCACACCTCTGCCTAGATTTCCATAGCCTACAATACCAATGCGTATTTTTTGCATCTTAAAGTACCTCCTACTATCAAGTATATTTTGTCAAGTAATCAACTTCTTTGAATATTTCTGCCGCAAAGGCATCAAAGATGGTTATTGCTTCTTTTGTTCTGGATTTCGCAAATTTATGAGTAAGTTTAAAACAGATTCGGTCGGGGGGAGGATCACTCAATCTTTGAATGGTATATGTGTTAGCTGCTGCCGCGGATTGAGCGATGGATAAGGGAACAATGGCCCATTGCTTTGGCGTTCTAAGAAGAGGTAAAACCAGGGGTCCGTTGCTTACCTGAATATGAGATGACTGAAAAGGGTCCCACCATTTGTTATGCCAAATCTGATAAGCTGGAGACCATTCATGATACAATTCATCATGGGGATTCAGTTGATCCGGGTTAATATTGGGAGCCCCTAAATGCTCTGGCAATGCCAACCGAACAACAACCATAGGTTCTGCAAAAAAGGGAGATAGTTCAATATTCTTTATGATTCTCTCATGCAAAACAAAAGCAATATCGATCCTCCGCTGTTCAATTAATGTATAAAGATCTGTTGAATTCTGGGTATAGATATGTAAGCGCATGGCGGGGTGCTGTTGGATGATCTGCTGATAAATATTGGGCAGCACATGAGTATTCACGCTGTCAACTGCACCAATTGCTAAAGACAGCCGAGTACGTGCTTTTAAAGATTGGGTTTCTAATAACAATTGAATCCACTTTTCGGCAATTGTAATGAAATCTTCACCCGCAGGAGTAAGAGAGATGGTTTTTAGTCCCTTACCGCGTTCAATCAGAACCAGATCCAGTTCTTGTTCCAGGTTTTTGAGGCGATGGCTCACGGAAGACTGGGATAAGTGAAGAATTTCAGCAGCCTTTGTTAAACTCTGATTAGAGACAACCGCTAAAAATGCTTGAATGTCATCAATATTCATTATTGCCCCTTTTTAGTAATATTAATTTTTTGCATATTATTAATGAATTTTATTTGTTTTACTTTAAGTATACGCACTGACTATAATAAATTCAAGAGACAGCACCCAATAAGGTTGTGCAAAATAAAGTCATGAAACGATTATGCACTTATTTTTGAGGCTGGCAGGATAAGGGGGCAAAGCAATGCGGGCTTGTACTTTTGTATGCACGATTATCGTTATATTTTTATGCATTGACCAATTTTACAGCGGTGTAAATTGGTGGCGGCTTTTTATTGGCGGTTTTATGATTGTTGCCATATGGACAGATTGTGAACGTTGGCTGCGCTACAAGATAAGGCATAGAAGACATGGATAACGAATAGTAAAATCGGAGGGTAATGCTTATGGATTATATTAGCTTGGAAATGCTTAGTTTTTTACTAGGGGCAGGTTTTGTCGCTGCTTTTATCGACTCTGTTGTTGGCGGCGGCGGTTTAATATCCATGCCAGCACTGCTGATGACAGGACTGCCTCCCAGTGTTGTATTAGGAACTAACAAACTTGCCTCCATCTGCTGTTCCAGTACCAGCAGTATCGCCTTTTTGCGTTCAGGTAAGATGGACCTTGGTTTAGTGAAATATCTTTTCCCCTTATCCCTACTTGGCTCTGTATTAGGAGCCTATACGGTACGGCTGATTCCACCGGAATTTTTAAAACCATTAGTTATCGTTATGTTGATTTTAGTAGCCATCTATACGATTTTCAAAAAAGATTGGGGTGATCAGTCTACTTATAAAGGCATTAGTAAAAGGGTCGGCATCTTAGGAGGTTGTATTGCTTTCCTACTAGGTTTTTATGACGGATTTTTCGGACCAGGAGCAGGATCATTTCTAATCTTTGCATTTTTAATGCTTGGTTTTGATTTTGTGGTGGCTGCGGGAAATGCCAAGGCCTTGAACCTAGCGAGCAATCTTGGTGCAGTCTCAACATTTTTGCTATTCGGTTCCGTCAATTATGTCTATGGTATCAGCATGGGGATCGCAATGATTTTGGGGGCAATCGCAGGTTCTCGGTTTGCAATTGCCAAAGGTACCACTTATATAAAACCACTATTCATTTCAATGACAACCTTGTTAATTGGAAAACAAATGTGGGATATCCTACATTAACTAATAAAATCCTGGAGGAGTACTCAAGCCTTCCTCCAGGATTTTATTAGTTAATCCGATGACTATTGAACCATAAAGCCAATCGGGTCCACCGCGTTCCCATTTACTCTGACTTCATAATGAAGGTGAGGACCGGTACTTTTCCCTGTGCTGCCTACATAAGAAACAACCTGGCCTTTTCTCACACTTTGACCGGCACTTACAATAAGACGGGAATTATGCCCATAAATAGTCGAAATGCCATTACCGTGATCGATCTGCACCATATTGCCATAGCCTCCAGCCGCTCCACTCTGTATAACCTCACCATCAGCAGCAGCAACAACAGGTGCCCCCATACTGTTGGCAATATCCATCCCCGAATGCAATTCACTCCCGCCACCCATAGGCGAATTACGCCAGCCAAAACTAGAGGTAACTTCTCCGCTAGTTGGCCAAATAGAAGGCTTTGTCGCTAGCAGATCCGTATTTCTCGCCATTTTTTCAATCTCTTGAACCTGTCCATTGTCTCTATACCGAATCGGCGCCGGTTCAGGGATTAAACGGCTGCCAGCACTAATGCTTTGATGATAGCTTGCCAAAAGGATTATCAAAAATATGCTAAGTACGCACATGGAGGAAAGAATCCATCGGACAGAGATAAACTTCGTCCACTGATTACCTACTTTTTGCGTCTCATGAGGTTCATTCGAAATATGCATTATGATGTATTTCCTCCTTTAAATAAATATAGCCGCCAAAACATTCTGGCTGTAGTATGGTCACACACAATATTCAACCATTCTACCCTACATTATACTGGAAATCCATCTTTTTTACTGTCCTATCCTGCAATTTAATTCATTTTTTTATCAAAACTTGACGTAAAAAGTGAAAAGTGAGAACATAGTAACTACTACCGTATCATTATTGGAGGAAGCATAGGTGAAAAAATTAATCCGGCAATACCCCATTGTAGCTCTGCTAACCGCACTTTCATTTGTCGCGGCACTACTGTTAGCCGCCAGTCATAATAACCTGTTCCCATTTTCACTTTGGAATGAGCACAGGGTTTCCCGAGATCCGATTAACCTTACTGCAGTACCCTTAGGCACCATAAATAAGCCAGTACAAATCATTCGAACGGGTTCTGTCGAACATGCCACAGCCACTCCGATTACGGCAGACTTTTCTGGCCTTCTTAGTGAACTATACGTCGCAGAGGGGCAAGTAGTCAAAGCAGGCCAGCCTCTGCTTAAGATCCAGGCATCTTCAACACCAGTAGTCGAGCAAACTACAGAAGGATCTTCACAGCAAACACAAAGCAATTATGACAATGCCCTTAAAGAATTTAACCGCTTACAAAAATTATTCGAACTAGGGGCGATTCCACGACGACAGGTGGATACTGCTGCGTCCCGTTTGCAGGAAGCAAAAGAAAACTTATCCAATACCCAAAATGCAATGCAGCCTTCTAGTGCCATTATAAACGGCTCTGCTACGATCAACGCACCAATGGACGGTATCGTGACTGGTTTATCCTCGTCTTCAGGAAAAACGGTGCAAGCTGGTCAACAGCTGTTTTCCTTAGGAAGCGGTCAAGAAGTAGAGGTTGTCATCCCCCTGAATCAAAACGATCTGTATTTAGTTCCTCTTGGTACACCGGCTGCAATAGAAATATCTGATCAAAGGGTGGGAGGCCAAATTTCCAGCATCTATCCTCGAATTGAAGCAGAGGAAGTTTCTGCCTATCTTGCTCATATGAAGCTTGCTGCTAATCCAAATGGTTTACTTACAATTGGTATGCCCGTTACCATTCATATCAATACCGGCAAAACAGCTCCCGTACCTGCAGTTCCTAAAGCATCAATATTTCAAGATGATCAGGGCCGAAATCTCATCTACCTCGCGGTCAGTGAAAAAGTGCTCCTGCAAGAAATCAGCATTGGAGAAACCATTGGCGATTTCACGGAAATCACCTCTGACCTTCCACAGCAAAGCATGATCATAACAAGCAATATAGGCAATATAAAAAATGGTGATGCTATTGCAGTGACGCAGGACCAAACTAATTAAGACTTCTTATTCATCAGCCAACCAACTCTCACCTGCCCGACACCCAAAGATGCCGGGCAGGTGAGAGTTGTCTTTAAGTTATCTGGATCCAATACTAGTGCCACTTGGGGTACCTGCGCCGATGAGAT
>JBEQCC010000055.1:0-9252 GCA_041639455.1 Pelosinus sp.
AGCTGCCTGAGAATGCATTAATGCTTGTGCATCTGTATTTACTGTTATAAATTCTACGCCATGTAGACCAGCAGCAATCATCCGATTTACAGCATTATTTCCGCCACCGCCAACACCAATTACTTTAATTGCAGCAAATTGATCTAAATCCATATCTAATTCAAGCATGGAATTTCCCCCTTATAGTCACAAGATTTAGTTTTTTAATAAATTTTTACACTTACTCATTAATGACCGCCAAGGATTACTCTCTAGAATAACTTGGGGTTTTGGCAAATTCTTTCCTGCATATTTCAATATCCCATAACAAGCTGCATTTTCAGGAGAACGATATTCTAAAGGCAGTTCTTGATGAATGACAACCTGAACCGGTATACCAAAGGTTGCTTCGATGTTCTGAACAAAACCAGACATAGCCCCACAACCACCAGTAAGAAAAATCTTTTCAATTTTATTTTCTGCCAAAAATATTTTACTATGCTCATGCATTAAATAAACAAGTTCACAGATACGACTCTCAATAATTTTATATAAAAAGTCATAAGAAACATGCTTGTCTGTAGTACCATACGCGTTACAATCTAAAATGATTTCCTGCCCCTGTAGTTGTTTATTCAGCTTTGCATAATATTTCTTAATCTCTTCAGCATGTTCCCAGGAAATGGCTAATCCTCGCATAATATCACTTGTAATATAATTTCCACCTAGAGGTAACGCTGTAGTGAAATCGATATGCCCCTCTTGGTACAAGATTAATTCTGTACTCCCCGCTCCTATATCTATCACTAAAAAGTTTTTAGCAGGCACTGGAATTATAGCTTCTATAACAGCAACAGCGTTAGCAATTACACTAACAACATGTATACCTAATGTTTCGATTTCTTTGATCAAATCATTGAGTGTCATTTTAGGTATACTTACAACATGAGCCTCCACTTCTAAGTGAGAACCTTTTTCCTGTAGTGGTAATCCATTTTTTCTTTGTTTATCAACAAAAATCTTCTGCGGCAATACATGTAACACTTCATGATCATCAGGAATAGCAACCAATGCTGCAGCACGATACACACGATTCACGTCATCTATTGTAATGCTACTAGGAGCTGAAGGGGCAATGCTGCCAATACTATTTACTGCATTAAGTTCCATACCGCCAATGCCGATATAAGCATCCTTAACCGAAAGATCAGTAGCCATTACTGCACAGTCAACAGCCTGTTCAATAGACTTAACCAATAGATTACAATTGGAAATTACACCTTTTGCAAAACCATTTGTTGTCATTTGGCCGCTACCAGCGATTGTTATATGTCCATCTAGACCAATTTTCCCAACAAATATTTTTATATTGCTTGCACCGATATCAATTCCTAAGATATTTTTGCTATCCATGGCTAACCTCATTTGAAGTATTCTACACCATACTCCTATTTCAACATAAATACCAAATTTCCTTTTTTTATTGTAATAAAGAGACAATTATCCTACTAATATTTTTTTAAAGTCTCTTTATAGCAAATTAGCATCTTGATTATCCTTTTATATTAGGAAAAGACTTGGCACAGACCAAGTCTTCAGAAGCTCTAACGATTCTAACACCTTATTATTTCCTTAAAAAATAGCGTCGAATGATTGCTAAGTTCTGGAATATCCGTAAACCAAAAGCTAATAGTGCAACATAATATAAATCGATACCCAAACCTTCACCAATGTACACCAATCCAGCAGCCATTAATGCATTTGTAAAAAAACCTGTAATAAATACAGTATTATCAAATTTTTCTTCCGCTCCAGCCCGTAATCCGCCAAATACAGAGTCCAAAGAAGCTAATAAAGCAACTGACATGAATTTTGCATATTCAACAGGTATAGTAAGGGGGAAAAAAACACCTACACTAATACCAATAATAAGTCCAACCAATGGTAAAACCACTATTTACCACCATCCTTTACTGGCTTGGCATATTCAAAGCGAAATGCGCCTTTATATGCAGGAACATCTACTGCATCTTGTTTTTTCAGACTAACTTGAATCCCCCAAAATTGCAATGTCTCTACTACTCCGCCTCTCATTTTAAGGGAATTTTCTAAGGTTTGCGGTTCACCAATCACCAATATTTCATATGGCGGCGAATAGCGTGTATTATTTACCGATAGTGTTGGCCCAGCACAACGTACTTCTGATGTGGCAATTAGCCTCTGCCCATTAATAGAGATCGCCTCTGCACCAGCTGCCCACAATTCATTAATTACCTTTAACATATCTTCATCATGAATTAAATATAAGTTCGGATTTTCTCCTGGTTTCGATAATCTTTTGCTATCGTCAATTGTTATACTAAGGCCCGTACCTCTTATAGCCATTACACCAGCACCCATTTTAATATTTTCGCTTTCTTTCGTCGCCGATTCGTCTCCTGCCGTCTGTCTTAATTCATATACTTGTTTAAGTAGTACATCACGTTCTTTTTCAGTTTGACTTAAGCGTTGTGATAAGTCCTCAATACGCTGAAAAGGGATACTTGATCGGATATCCTGGGCCGTACGAAATTGTACCGCTAACATAAACCCCAGTACCACGCATACCAAGGCAATAGCAGCTTGTCCTTGTCTAAGCTTCAGCAATTTCTCACTCTCCTTTTTTAACTATATTTTTGTATTTTTGAAGCTCTCGCCCCCTCTTAAGGTTTTAATTTAATAAAAGGTGAGGCGTAGGTAAGATCAATATATTCTACATTCATTTTTTTATCACTAATTTCATATAAAATAGCATTTGTTAATTTAACTTTATCAGACAATCTTTCACTACTGCCCAAACGTATCTGTACGGATGCAACTGTATAAGCACTGACTTGCTCTGGCGATATTACATTTACCTCAGAAATTTGATTCAATACTGGTTCATCCAGCAATGATAAATAGCGTACAACACTTTGAATCGTTGGATTTTCAATTTTGTCACTCACATACTCGTTATCTAATCGAATTCCTGTTATCATAGGTACTTTCATAGTTTTTAAATTTTTGAAAGCTGCTAGTACAGTTCCTTGGGAATCCAATTCTAAGAATCCATAGCTACTAGTAACATATACGATCGGCTTACGTTCCTTTATATTAATGACTATGGTTCCTGGAAAGCGCCGTGAAATCTCAACCTCTGCAATTCTTAAGTCTTTAAGTAAACGATTTCTTATATCCGAAGTGTTTAAATTAAATATATTCAATTTTTCAGGAATGTCAGCGATATGGTATACATCATCCACAGTTACATAATTATTGCCCTCAACTACTACTTCCCCGATAGTAAAGTACGATGACTTGATAAATAATAGTCCAGCAATCAGTATAACCAGTACTAAAATTAATCCAATAAACCCCTGATTCGGCTTAAGGCTTTTATCTTTCGGTGTATACTGCAATGATTCTATATCCCCCATATAATTGCTCCTTGAAATAACGTTAATAATTATAAGTATAAAAGTAATGATACAACAATTCTAAGTATAATACAATTATAAAAAAACAGACAGTATGTTGATGCGTTCTCCAATAATTACCGATTCAGTTAGCTATGAAAAGAAGCATTCCTTCATAGCTAACCAAATATTATTGAATCCATACAAATACTGTCTTGCACCTACAAGGAAATAATATTTTTATATTATTTAGTCTCTGCTAGACACAGTAATTCCTCACATAATGCCCTAAATGATATTCCTGCAGCAGCTGCTGCTTTCGGTACTAAACTAGTACCTGTCATTCCGGGTATCGTATTCACTTCTAACACATAAGGATTATCATCATCATCAAGCATGATATCCACTCTCGCAATGCCAGAACATCTTAATGCATGAAAAGCCTCTAAAGCAACTTTTTGCACAAGGAAAGCGGTTTCCTCTGATAATCGAGCCGGCACAATATATTCCGTGGTTCCCTTTGTATATTTAGAATGATAATCGTACCTTCCTGAAAAAGGAACTATTTCAATCACAGGCAATGCCTTTAAATCGTTATTACCTAAGATTGCAACAGTAAGTTCTCTTCCTTTTATAAATTCTTCAACTAAAATAGTATCGCTATATTGGAAAGCCTGCTCAATTGCCTGAGATAAATTTTCACTTTCTTCAACGATAACTACACCAATGCTAGATCCTTGAGATGAAGATTTTACTACAACTGGCATGCTAAAACTAACAATAATTTCTGTTACTAAATCACGACTTAAGTCGGCTTTTGTAAATAAAAGAGAACGAGGTGTCGGAATAGAGGCGGACAAAAATATTCTTTTAGAGATACCTTTATCCATAGCCATCGCACTAGCCAGCACCCCTGACCCAGTATAAGGGATTCCTAACAATTCAAGTGCTCCTTGTAATACTCCATCTTCACCGTATTGACCATGAATCGCATTAAAAACAATTTCAATTTTTTCTTCGGTTAACTGTTCTACAAAACGTGCAGGATCAAGATCAATGCCTATTACACCTTTATATCCGCTTTCCTGAAGTGCTGTTAAAATGGCTTTACCTGTATTTAAAGAAACCTCTCTTTCCGCTGATGGTCCCCCCATTACCACTGCAATTCTTTTGCTCTTCATACTATAAATCCCCCTAGTCCTTTTTATGGCGTGAAATATTTGCACCTAAACTGCTAAGTTTTTCTTCTAACGCTTCATATCCCCGATCAATATGATATACATTTTCTATTTCAGAAATGCCTTCCGCTGCCAAAGCCGCTAGAACTAATGCTCCACCAGCCCTAAGATCATGGGCAGCAACGATGGCTCCTGTTAATTTGGGTATACCGCGTATAATAGCAGTACGACCCTCTACTTTTATTTTAGCTCCCATACGCATTAATTCATCTACATGTTTAAAACGATTTTCAAAAATTGTTTCTGTTATAATACTCGTTCCTTTAGCATTTGTTACTAGAGATAACATCGGTGCTTGCAAATCCGTGGGAAAACCTGGATATGGTAATGTTTTAATATCAACACCTCGCAAATCTCCCCCTTTTACCCGGATTGAATTATTTCCAGTCGTAATTTTGACACCAATATCTTTTAGCTTATCTGTCACAGAAAAAATATGTTCTGATAATATATTCTCTACATTTACGTCACCACGGGTAATGGCTGCTGCAATCAGAAACGTACCAGCCTGAATACGATCAGACATGACAATATGTTCAGCAGGCATTAATTTTTTTATACCATCAATTCTAATAGTATCCGTGCCGGCCCCGATTACTTTAGCGCCCATCTTATTAAGAAATACTTGCAAATCATATATCTCTGGCTCGCGGGCTGCATTTCGAATAATCGTTGCACCATTAGCTAGTACTGCCGCCATCATAGCATTTTCCGTAGCACCTACACTAGGATAATCAAAATTAATTTCACCACCAGCCAGGCAAATGGCTTGTGCTTCAATAACTCCAAAGTTTTCTTTAACTGATGCCCCAATTTTTTCTAATGCCTTTATGTGTAGATCAATGGGCCTTGGGCCAATCGCACAGCCTCCAGGATAAGAAAGTTTTACTTTATGAAATCGTCCTAACAATGGTCCCATCAAAAAGATAGATGCTCTCATCTCTCGCATTAAATGTTCTGGAATATCCGCATCCTGGACATTGGATGTATCAATTAATAATGTATTCTGTTCTCTAATAATTCTAGCCCCAAATAAGGTTAGAATATCTTGCATAACTTTAATATCTCTTAAATAAGGAACATCATGAATAATGCTTACACCAGAACATAATAGTGTTGCTGCCATAATTGGCAATATCGCATTCTTGGCTCCACTTATCCTAATCGTTCCATTTAACTGTACTTCCCCCTTGACGATAAATTTCTCCACCGTCTTCCCCTCCTAGAAAAGTACAATCACCCTATACCTCAATTAGAGAACTTGGCTTACACCAAGTATCATCACAAATTTAAACAATCATTTATTTACGCAATTAAATGATATTATAGGAACCCAATTTTCATAGAAACAAATGTCTCCCATTAGGGGAGACAAATTCTATAACTACTGTTTTTGCACTAAGGATTCAATTAGTTCTTCCCCTACACAGTAAACATTTCCAGCTCCCATAGTAATAACCAGATCACCAGGTTCAACAATTTGACTAAGATACCTAGCAATTTTATCTTTATCTGCAATATAAATTACCTTCTTACTCGTTTGGCGTTCAACCTCCTCTTTCAAGACCTCACCTGTGATCCCCGGAATTGGTGCTTCTCCCGCTGAATACACATCGGTAAGAACTAATATATCACTTGATTGAAAAGCAGAGCCAAATTCATTACGTAAAAATGCAGTGCGTGAATAGCGATGAGGTTGGAATACACAAATTAACCGATTCGGCTCTGTCTGGCGGGCTGCCAATAACGTAGTTGCAATTTCAGTAGGATGATGAGCATAATCGTCAATAACCCAAACTCCATTAATTCTAGCCTTCGTTTGAAAGCGGCGTTTAGCGCCTTGAAAATGAGCCAAACCTTCTGCAATTTCCTGGAAGGTAATACCAATATTTAAACCAACAATTACAGCTGCTAAAGAGTTCCCCACATTATGTCTTCCTGGAACATTTATTTTAATAGACCCTAATAGCTGCTCATTATGATATACATCATAAGTAGTTGCAGCTCCTTGAGTCGAAAGATTGCGCGCCATGTATTGAGCAGTATGATCAATTCCATAAGAAATATAGGGACGATCTACTTCATTTACTAAATTTCGGATATTCTCATTATCAAAGCATACAATACCCAAACCTATACTTGGTGGCAATTTATGTAAAAATTTTTTGAAAGTATCTAACACATTTTCCATCGTTTTATAAAAGTCCATATGATCATTCTCAATATTCGTAACTACGGCAATATGGGGTGAAAATTTCAAGAAGGAACCGTCGCTCTCATCTGCCTCAGCGACTAAATATTGACCTGATCCCAGTTTGGCATTGCCATTTAAATAATCAACTTCACCACCAATAATGACAGTCGGATTCACTCCTGCATGTTCAAGCATAACGGCAATCATTGATGTCGTTGTCGTCTTACCATGAGCACCAGCAACAGCAATCCCCTTATACTGCAACATTAAATGTGCCACAATATCTGCACGATGAAAAATCGGAATCTGTTTTTTCCTTGCCAATTTAACCTCAGGATTGGTCTCAGGAATAGCTGTTGATATTACGATTGCTTGAGAATCTTGAAGATTCTCTTCATTGTGACCTAAATATATATGAGCCCCTATTTTTTCTAGTTTAGCAGTAGTCTCCGATTTAGTAAGGTCAGACCCTGAAACAATATATCCCATTTGTAGTAAGACTTTGGCAATTGCGCTCATACCAGCACCACCTATGCCAACAAAGTGAATTTTTTTTATATCTTTTAGCAAAAAATGTCTCCCCTTTCTTGGGCACCCTTACCTATCAGCTCTTATGCGTGTTTTATAGTATGCAGATCATCACAAGGGTGTTACAGCTTAATATTTAATGTTATTTCATCAGATTAAGAGCCATCTGGGCAATACTCTCAGCAGCTTTAGGGCGACCAATCTTTTTGCTTGCCAGAGACATCATATCTAATTTTTGCGGATTATTCATTAATTCACTAATGCTTTTAATTAATATATCATGATTGAGTTCTTTGTCATGAATGAGAATGGCCGCTCCTTGCTGCTCCATCGCCCTGGCGTTATACTCCTGATGGTTTTCTGCGGCGTATGGATAAGGAACTAATATTGATGGAACCCCTCTTGCTGTTAATTCAGCTAGTCCAAGGGCACCGGCCCTAAAGATCGCAAGATCTGCTACGGCTAGTGCTTGAGGCATATTGTATAAATATGGTTTGATGATAATATTACCAGCTGCCGTTATATCTATACCACATTGCGTAAATTTTCCAACTATGCCATTATACTCGCTTTGCCCAGTAACATGCAATAGTTGTATCTCTTTACTGCCTGCAAAAAACTGATGAACCTTTATCATGGCCTGATTAATGCTGCGAGCACCTCTGCTACCGCCCGATACCAATATCGTACGTTTGGCCGGATCAAGACCAAGAGCCGCTATGCTTTCTTCTCGGCTGGCAAATATAACTTCTTGACGTATAGGATTGCCAGTAAAAAACAGCTTATTTGGGTTTGGAAAATTTTCACTTGCTTCTGTAAACCCTAAAGCTATCTTATCGACAAAACGAGATAAAATCCTATTCGTAATGCCAGGAATTACATTTTGTTCCTGAATCATTGTTGGGATTTTAAGCAGGCTGGCTGCTAATAAAACAGGCCCACAAACATAACCGCCTGTCCCAATAACAATATTAGGCTTAAACTGTCGGATAATCTTCTGTGACTGCCAAATACTTCCTATTGTTTTGGCTATCGTTTGTATGTTTTTTACCGATAAACGCCGCTCAAATCCTGCTACATCTATAAACTGAATCATAAATCCTTCTTTAGGTATAATGTCAGCTTCTAAACCACTTTGAGTACCTATAAACAATACTTCGCAGTATTTAACTTTCTCTTGTAACGCTTTAGCGATAGTAATGGCGGGGTAGATGTGGCCACCTGTTCCCCCGCCAGACATAATAATCCGCATATCGGACTTGCCCCCCTTAACTCCAAAAATAACTTCAGTTATTTTATCAGAATTTCTTACCACCAGCCACCCTATTTATCATGGATATATCTTGATACATTTAATAATATTCCTACCCCCAGCAAAGTAAAAACTAATGCAGAGCCACCAAAGCTAATAAACGGTAAGGGGATTCCTGTCACCGGCATAGAAGCTGTAACCACAGCTATGTTCATTAGAGCTTGCATAATAATCATTGTAGTTAAACCAGCAGCTAATAGACTTCCATAAATATCTGGTGCAGAAATGGCTATTTTAAATCCACGCCAAGCAAATAAAAAGAACAATAAAATTACCGTTACCGTACCAATGAAACCAAGCTCCTCACCTAAAATTGCAAAAATAAAATCGGTATGAGGCTCTGGTAGATATAAAAATTTTTCTCTACTGCGTCCAAGTCCCACACCAAACAAACCACCTGAACCAAGAGCATAAAGAGATTGGATAATATGGTAACCCGTATTGAGAGGATCAGCCCAAGGATCATTAAAAGCCAGTAATCGTTTTAGACGATAAGGCTCTAAAAGAATGGCTGCAATAATTCCAGTAACACCAACAAGACCTAGAGAGGTTAAGTGCGATAAT
>JBEQCC010000056.1:0-9121 GCA_041639455.1 Pelosinus sp.
TCCATAAGTTCTTCCATAACTACATAATCCATTGCCGCATTGCCCAAAGCTTCTGCTATTTGAGGCTGGACCGCACTGGCTCCTAAAATGGTCATTTTCCCGCTGCCGTTGATCACTTTACGTACGCCAAACTTCTGGTAAATACTCATTAATCATTACCTCCACAACATGAAAAAAGGAATATAATTCCTATTTTTCATTTAACCTTATTTATTACAAAATTCCCGTCAAAGAAGAAAGTATGCTAATAACGATAATCGCTGTTAAAATAATATTATATCGTGGCCCTTTTTTCTTCAGATATATATAAATTCCAAACACCGCCAGCATGGGAAGTAATCCTGGAACAATAGAATCTAAAATCTCCTGTAGGACTATAGGCTGCCCCTCTAAAATGCCTATTTTAAATGGCGTAGTTATTTTTACATAACTTGCTGATAAGGCTCCCATCATAAACAATCCCAATATACTGGCACCATTAATTAATTCCTTAATTCTGCCATCTTGCAGCAAACCTAAAATTGATTCTTTACCTAATGAATATCCTCTATGGCACAGAATATAACTAATAGCCAACGTAATACCAGTATAGGTTACCAGCGGCAAAATCCCTCCCATAACATTTCCGTTCATAGCAAGAGGCAGAAATAACGCAATGAGTAATGGCATTATGGCACCCCAAATGACAGCATCTCCGATACCAGCCATAGGGCCCATAAGACCGGTTTTTATGCCTGTAATAGCAGTTTCGGAAAGATTGTCTTCATTGGCCTTTTGCTCTTCCATAGCGATTGTTATACCGTGGATAACCGTACCCGCGACCCCTTCAGTATTGAAAAAGTTTAAATGCCGTGTTAACGCTTCACTAAGTGCCTCCTTGGTCGTATATAACTTTTTGAGCACAGGAATCATGCTGGCACAAAATATTAAACTTTGCAGCCGCTCGTATGAATTTGACAATTCAACTCCCATATAATAGATGAACCAGACTTTCGTGATATCTTTTTTAGTGATCTTTGAACTAACTGCATCCGTCGACATTATGCTTCTGCACCTCCATCTTTTGATGAATTTCCTCTATACAGCAAAGCTATACAAGTACCGAAAACTGCTGCAGCCATTACACCGATATTAAGAAATTTTACAGCAAAGAACCCTAAAACAAAAAACGGTATCAATTGCTTTTTACCAATCACTAAAATCGTAATGGCAAATCCCAATGCAGGTAAAAACCCTCCCATAATTTCAAATGAATGTGTAAGCCATATCGGCATCAAAGCTAAAAATTTATTGACCACAGTGTCGCCATAATAAGTTGTCGCAAATACGATAGGAAACCGAATTATAAACCCTGCTAATGCTGGATACAAAAACGCACAACAATAAATCCCGCTTGTATTGCCATTTTCCGCATACTTGTCAGCCATATGTACCCATGCTGCATTAATCGTACGTCTAAGTTGATCCACAAATACGCCGATTACCCCAAAAGGTACAGCCAGAGCAATCGCCAGGCTGGGTTCCATCCCTGTCTTCACTGCGATGGGAATAGCAATACAAGAGGCCAGTGCAGGATCTGACGGAACATTACCACCAGGTGTCGACGTAACACCCAGATACACTAACTGTATGCCGGCTCCAATCATCATGGCTTTGCTCATATCTCCTAACAGCAAACCTACTATGATTGCAACACATACCGGTTGCAGCAGCATACTAGAAAAGGTATAACCAAAACGCAGTCTGGCAAACCAATAATATAACCCCATACAAATGGCTACTGTTAATGAACCCATTCCTACCCCTTCTTTCTTTAATATTTTTTAAGAATCTGACTCAATGTCTGCGGTGTATCTTCTGGTATTGTCTGAAAGAATATTTCAACTTCTTTCGCTGCCAATTCCTTTAATATTTCAACATCATGATCATCCAGGGTGATGTTTTGAAATACAGCTTTGCGTTTAGGACCTCCTCCAAGTCCTCCTATTTGAACCTTTTTGATTTCAAAGCCCTTCTCCCAAGCTGCTAAGAGTGATTTCAAATCACCAAAAAGAATTAAAACATTTCCTTTACCAAACTGATTATTCTTCCAATGCTCACAACCTTCATCGATTCCATAACAATCAATCTCAGCACCAGGAGGTGCTGCCATGATATAAATATTTTTCATAAATGGATCTTGCATGAGCATGTCACTCATGACTATAATGCGATTTGCATCTGACTGCCCCAACCACTTTGTTAAGACTTGACCGTGAATTAAACGACTATCCACTCTACATAAAGCAATCGTTGCCATATTTCTTCCTCCTTAGTTAACCCACACTACTATTTTTTAAGCTCGCACGAATTTCGCCAACGATATCCTTACATCCTTGTTGACTAACTGCAATAATCCGTTGCAGAGTTTGAGGATCATCCAATGTATCAATTGACATCATAGCTTCCAGCAGCATAGGAGCATTTAAACCGGATATAACCTGAATATTATAATCTTGGCTTAACTTCGCCGAAACATTAGACGTTGTTCCACCAAATAAATCCGTTATAATCAATGAATGCTCAGCCATTTGTGCTACCTTCCCTTTAACTTTCTCAAAATAATCATCAAAAGTATAATGGGCTATTAAAGGAATTTCTGATACCCTATCTGTACTTCCCCAAATCATTTTCAGACTATCGATTGGCTTTTCACCCCATCCACCATGAGTAAGGATTAAAATTTCTGCTTTTGGGCTTCCCATAAAACACCTCCTTTCTATCACAATAATAACAATTGCAAATACCGTGCCAAATTGTGTCACAAAAAAACACCCTTAAGGTGTTTTTAACGTAATAGCTCATATATACAGCCTAATTCCCCCTCAGAAAGCTCTATCCCATAATTATTTTCGATCGCTTTAAATGACAATTTTATGACAGATAAGACTTCATCATAATCTTGAAACTCTTTTTTCGCTTCATATTGTAACGGTTTCTTATTTACGATAACCCGCTCAACCATACAGCAGCAATGAATTAAAAATCGCAAGCGGACTTGTTTTGAAACACGCCGCTTGAGCTTATTACACAACGTCGACAAGACCTCTTCCATCTCTGCTAATATTTTTTCAGGATTTAGGATTGTAAGATAATCAATAAGACTTTGCAACGTAATCGAACCAACAAAGTTTCTTATAATATCCTCTGCTCGATTGTCACCGTCATTAAGCTGCTTTCGTATTCCAATTATATCAACAAGCAGATCAATTCCATCCTTTGAGAATAATTCCTCAAGGGATATAAATGGAATATCCAGTAAATTCATATTAAAAGTACCTATTACACCAATAAGTTCTTCATCTTCTCTAACTTGACCTAATATTTTCTCCTGACTATTAATCAAATGGTATTCCTTTGCTTCAATCCTAAAATCCTGAGGTAGCATATCTTTGAAAGTATTTTCAATAAGTGTCTTAATTTTTTGGGCTGTTCCGATTCCCGTAACGCATGAAGTAATTAGTACCTTTGATTTTTTTTCAGTTAACTCCATCATTTGTACCTGTAATGTATAATGATTTGATAACTGTTCAAAATAGAGTCTCATGTCTCTAAGCGGTCTTGGATTACAGACCAAATTCTTCGTTATCTCTAACAGCATCTCTGTGGTAATATTTTTAACCACTAATGTTTCAATACTCAACTGCCGTTTTACAATTTCTCCGAAGGTCGTTAACGAACCCATATCAACTAAAATAATGATTTCCTTATAGTTTTTTTGCCGAATCATTTGTAATAATTCATCTAAAGTATCGCTAATTGATTTCTCAATAGACATATCTATTGCCTGTACAATATCCGTCTTAAACAAAGTATTGGCGAAATCGGCCATACTCGTCGCTGTCGTTTTGCCATGAGCGATAATAACGATACCACAATCTATACTTTCTGACTCGCACAAATTACTGTCATACAAAGCATTCAAAAACAAAGTCATAAAAATAAGTTCGCTTTTGGGACATGGAATATTTAGAAATTTAGACATATAGTCACATATTTCCTGAGCTTTTTCATACTCTGGCTTATAGTATTCTATAATATAGGGCGCATTATAGATCGGCGGATTGATTCCCTTTTTCATATAAGTTAGAAACGTGTATATATGAAGATAAAAGTTATTTCTGGTGCTTTCATCCAAGACTCTGCCGGCAACTTGTTCCACTTTTTTTATGAGCTTATCAATTTTACCTGTTATTGGCTCTTCAATAATCCGCAAGTCATTTTTATTAATATTACAACCTGATGGCTTATTATAAAAAGTATACTGAAATAACGTTGATATCTTATTCTCCAGAAGCGTTCTGCTTTCAGCATATGATAGTTTATTTTTAAGAGCATCGTATTCTTTTATTAATAAAGAGTAAAAATTCATCTCATCCGTTTCAATATCCTTACAAGCCTCCTGTAACAAAAAGCCATTACCTTCCGGCGTTATAACGATATAATCGTTTTTCTTGAATAGTGATTCCAGGACCGTTTTTACTTTCGGTTCATTCGAGTGAATATGTTCTGTCACAAAAGTGTCATCTAAAACAATATTGTTATACCGTTTTGTCATAACATTCAGAAATGCTTGCGCACACTTATACTGAATTTCACTTTTTAACGCACCTATATTGCCCTCAAAATTGTGAGTCATAAGATAATATACAAAAGCATAGGATAATTTGATGCCAAGCGCAGTTTTAACACTTTCCTGTTGCAAGAATATAAGTATTATTTCCAATCTCTCTTGAACAGTTCTATTTCGTAATGAAGGTATTTTAATGACCACCTGCATACGTCTGAGAAATGTTCTTAGAAATGTCGAATCAATTTCACATGTAGTCGCACCAATCAATCTAACATCCGCTTGCTCCTCTATACCTGAACCTAATTTACGAAAAGTTCCTTTATCCAGCAATGAAAAAAGCTTTTCTTGCCCTTCTGCCGGGAGTCTATGAATTTCATCCAAAAATAGAAAACCACCATCAGATTTTTTTACCAGTCCTTCATTATCCGCAATAGCTCCAGTAAAGGCTCCTTTAACATACCCAAATAGCTGTCCGGTGAGCAGTTCAACATTATTATAATATTCGGAACAGTTTAAATAAATAAAGGGAATCGCTGCATCTTTTTTCTGGTGTAATTCATAAAACTTGTACATCAACTCAGCAAAAAAAGTCTTGCCTACTCCCGATTCACCACTTAACAGTACATGTAAACCATTAGGAGGATACAAAACTGCTGATTTTGCTTTATTGATGACATCTTTAAGACTCTTATCATAGCCAATCAGCTTTTTAAAGGGATCCTGGAAAGCTTCTTCTTTCCTCAAAGATGATTGCTTCACCATATATCTTTGCTTCAATTCTTCTAACGTCTTAACCTCATAATCCTCTTTATCAATGGAAGTATTCAGTAACATCTCCAAGTGGTTCCTATCAACAAAAAGAACTGGTCGGCTTTTAATTTTTACTAATTTCCCCTCTTTATGCAGCAGGTTTAACTCTTGACTTACTGTATTTCTAGCTATACTCAGATTTGTACTAACTATTTCGGCAGAATACCCGACTTCTATATCATTATAGAGTGATTTTTCATCAATTAATGCTGATAATTTTTTGATTTCTCCATATATGCGTTCTTTTCTTTTCATACGTTCCTCCATAGCTATAAATACATAATCTGAACCCTTTTACCTTTCACATGAAAAGCCAACCTTAAAAATCCTACTCTCTACTCTTCTGCAACTCCCGGTATTTTCAATCACTTTAGCTTTTTTTTATTATATCATATGAAATCCCCAAAAAATTAAGGATATCAAGAAGTTCAGTGAGCAGAATAAAAAGCAATCCATTAGTACTTTTAGGTGAAAGAAAAAGAAGCCGCGAACTTCGCGGCTTCTAACCTGATCAGCCTGCTAACTCTGCAATTTTCTGTGTAACAGGTGACTCTATCCTCCAGGTACCTCTCAATTGCCTTGAATTTTCAAAATGTGACTCGAAAATTCCTTTTCTATTTGGGACAATGTTCCTGTCCTCCATCACTTCTTACGTCTATTTATCTTTCAAAATTTCCTGAACAAAATCATATAAGTTTCCTTCTACAAACAGATATCCGGGTATTCCTGCTCCCTTTGCTGCATCAATATCGCGCTGCATGTCGCCAACCAAGAACGATCCATTAAGATCAACCGGCCATTCCAGACATGCTTGCTCAATGAGCCCTGGTAAAGGCTTACGGCAATTGCAAACAAAAGAGTACTTCGCAATCGTCCCTTCTGGATGATGGGGGCAGACATAAAAAGAATGAATGATCGCTCCCTGCCTTTGGGCCTCTTGTGCCATAAACTCATGAAAATCATATACTGCTTCTTCCGTAAAAAAACCTCGGGCAATACCGCTTTGGTTGGTAACCACAAATACCCAATACCCCGCTTGGTTCAGCATCCGAATTGCCTCAATCGCCCCGGGCATCCAGGTCATTTCTCTTGGTTTACAAATATATCCCCGATCCACATTTAATACACCATCACGATCAAAAAATACCGCTGGTTTATGCTTCATATTTCTCCTCTCCCCTCCCATCCTCAATTCCCCTCTTGAGAGGGGTGCCCAAAGGGCGGGGTGTGTTAGATTTAGTTGAGCAGCTTACTAGTTAACCCCTGCAAATTAAAGCATTGCACATATCGATCAATGGAATTCTTGATCTTATCCAGTATATAGCGATTTCCATCGATTCCTAATGTCTTCATGTTTGCAAACAGTGTTGTGATTTCTCTCTTCACCTCTTCATTCTCATAGGTATAATGACCGCAGATTTCACATATGGTTGCGGTCAATTCTTCCTCTGCTAAAATTGCTTCCACAGACAAATGTACGTCATCACCAATCACCCATTTCTTCCATCGACCGCTGTTCACAGCTTCTTCCGACATCACCCGTTTTAAATTTGACGGATGCTCCAATCTGCCATTTTCAACTTCTTTCTCTTCTAAGCGAACCAATTCCAAGTACGCTTTGGTTTCGATATAACCAAACTCCGGAGCTACATTCATAGCGGTAATGTGCAAAGAAGGATGGTCGAGGATAATATAGTCTTCCAGATAGTCGCCGTTATGCTCTTTCAAACCGACTTCATATTTTTTAGCAGTATCCGCCAAGAGCTTTGAGCTATGATAGCTAAACTCTCCCACATTTTTCGTCAATCGGGTCAATGTACCTGTCTGTCCCACGATAAATACAGGACTGGGAAGTCCTCTCTTAGACAGCTCGGTAGTCAGCTGTCGGATGAATAACTCATAATTCTCCTGACTCGTCAGCCCTCCATTCGTCTCCTCGGTGCCCACTTCATAACCGATTTCCGGCAACTGCCGAAGCATTCTTTCATTCTCCACATATGCAATGAGCTCTATCGTTCTGTTGATTACAACATCCATCGCAATGGATTTCCCTATCACATAGGGATCTTTGGTAGGATCAATATGCAGCAGATCAAAATTGCGAATTAAATCCTCCAGATAAGACCTTTTTGCCAATTCCATCGCGGTGGCTTCGGACAGATGACTGCTGCGCTCATTATCGCGCTGCCAAGGTCCACCATGATCCCGGCACAAATAGTAGAGACCTGTAAAATCCACCTCTTTTGCAATCTCTTCAATAGCCTCTTTAAACCCTTGCTGATCCCAATTGCAGACATAACCTCCCCCCAATTCTTTGGCATCCACTTGGTTGCGACTGGCGATAAACAGGATGGGAAAATCTTTTTCCTTGGCTAATTCCAGGGATGCGACTATCAAATTTCTGGACATAGGCCCGATGCCTAACAGGGTAGTCCTAAAGCCTGTCTCTTCTAAGGTAAAAATCTTATCAATCACTTCTCGTATATTCATTTTATTCATTGTAATAATCTCCTCCATTACACCTTTATAACCACTCGTTTGTGTCATTATCAAGAAAAGCCCAAATAGCATGTCTTTTCTGACACTCCTGTGATTTATTTCATGGCCGTTGCGAACCCTATGCTATCTGTCATTGCGAGCACCAGCGAAGCAATCCCCTCCTGTCTGCCTAGAACCTACATCTACTTTTAAGAAATTCACCATCAACGCCGTAACTACAGTCCCGACAACAATCCCCAATATATAAAACACTGGATTATCAACCACAGGCAATACAATCGGACCACCATGGGGTGCATGATCTGCCACCTTACCTAAAGCTCCAATAACGGCACCCACTGCCGACCCTGTCATAATAGAAGGTAACACTCGCAAGGGATCTGCGGCAGCAAAGGGAATGGCTCCTTCGGTAATACCAATCATCCCCATAGCCAAGGCTGCTTTTCCAGCTTCTATTTCTTCCTCGCTATATTACCTTTTCGCCAGTAAAGTGGCAAGCCCCATCCCCAAGGGAGGCGTACATATGGCAATACCGATGGGGCCCATGACTGTATACACTCCTTCTGCCATTAGTCCAAAGGCAAACATGCAGGCGGTTTTGTTGACAGGACCGCCCATATCAAAAGCAATCATAAGACCAGTAATAATAGCGATCACTACAGCCCCTTGCTGGCTGATACTTTTCAATCCATCGGTAATTCCGCCCATAACGTAGGCAATGGGTTGTCCCAGTAAATAAATATAAGTAAGGCCGACGAGTAAGGAACTAAAAATAGGAATGACAAAGATCGGCATAACAGGACGCAAGTAACTGGGAACCGTCCATCCCTTGATCCATTTCACGATATATCCGGCAAACAGCCCCATGACAATCGCTCCCAGAAAACCTGCTTTATAAGGACTATCTGCCATAGGCTGGTTTGCCAGATAGCCTCCGATCATTCCAGGGACGACTCCCGGCTTCCCCGCAAGACTATAGGCAATATAGCCCGCCAAAATTGGAATCATCAAGGTAAAGCCTGCCACACCGATGTTCAAGATGTGATTTGCTAAGACACTCGTGACCTCCATACCTTTGGCTCCCGGTGTCCCCGTTGCTAACGCTCCGGCAATGCAGATACCACCTACCACAACGGATGGAATCATATAGGAAACCCCTGTCATCAGATGGTTTTTCACTTTCTTTAGTTCATCCATTAC
>JBEQCC010000057.1:0-9112 GCA_041639455.1 Pelosinus sp.
ATGACGAGTAATTTTTGTGCCAGACGAGGCAAAACTTCGCAGGAATAATGGTTCTTATTTCAAAAAGTTTTAACGAAGTATGGCGCAAAAAGCGCCGTCAGTGGCCGTTTTGATAGTTCTCAGACACACCCTAGATACAATGACTTAAAACCAGCTACATTTGTAAAATGAGAAAAAAGTCAAAAGTTTGATGCAGTGAAGGCGGGTTCTTATGAGTCGAGAAAAAAGATTGAAAATAAAAAAGGTTGGGGTAGAACATTTAGAGCAATACAACCAACTGCTGCGGTATGTTTTTCAGGTGACTGATAATGATTTGCACAGGATAGGCTGGAAAGAAAGAGATATGATCCTTGCTAAATCTCCGGTGTTGGAACAAGCGGATGTTCTTGGATGGTTTGATGGAGAAAAACTGGTGTCTCAGGTTGCTGTCTATCCTTTTCAAGTGAGACTTTTCAATACGATTTATGATATGGGAGGGCTTACGGGGGTCGGAACCTTCCCAGAGTACTCCAATCAGGGTTTGATGCACAAGCTGCTTCGCCAGGCACTGGCAAACATGCGGGATAAGAAACAATCGATTTCTTACCTGTATCCCTATTCAATCCCTTACTACCGCCGCAAGGGGTGGGAAATCATTTCAGATAAAATAACATTTGAAGTCAAGGATTATCAATTGCCAAAAAATAAACAAGTATTCGGAGAGGTTGAACGCATTGATATTGAAAATAATGACTTAAAGGCAGTTTATGAACGTTTTGCCTATCAAAGCCATGGAGCGATGCTGCGCAACGAGTTAGCCTGGAATGAATATTGGCGGTGGGATACGGATGATCTAACAGCCGCAATTTATTACAATGAAAACAGGCAGCCTGATGGGTATGTGCTTTACTGGATTTCAGATGAAGTGTTTCACATTAAAGATATGATATTCATTAATGAAGAAGCCCGCAGCGGGCTGTGGAATTTTATCAGCGCCCATTTTTCTATGATTTCAAAGGTTGTAGGCAATATTTACACGGATGAACCATTGGCTTTTCTGCTGGAAGATGGGGATATCAAAGAAACGATTTCGCCTTATTACATGGCTCGAATTGTAGATTTGGAGCAGTTTATTACGCAATATCCCTTTAAGCCTAATACTGAGAAACGTGTATGGACGTTTACCCTTGACGATCCGCTGCTGCCGTGGAATCAAGGAACTTTTACCATATGTATTCATCCGAATGGTAACGGTGAGGTAGCTCGGGTGGGAGAGCGCAGCAAATCCCAGATTGATATTCAAACCATGACAACCATGTTGCTCAGTTATAAAAGTCCCAGCTATCTTCATAAGATAGGCCGCCTTTCATGCAGTTTGGAAACCGTTAAGATGCTGGAAGATGCGATTTCTCAGCAAACTCTTTATTTTTCAGATTACTTTTAACAACCGAATACTTAGCCATAGTCGAAAATGCTTATTCAGCAGGAATTAGCATTTATGAAAGAGAAGCTATCCTTAATCTGTCTTAGTAGTGGATTATATGTAGCTCTTTTTCAGATTAGGCATAAAGATGAAATCTGCTAAATGAGAGTTAACATCTCTAATAGGGACAGATAACCTGTTTCCGTGCCCCCAAAAATGAATGGGAGATCTAAGTCGTTAAACTTAGGCTGCTTGGTAAGTTAAGCTGGATGGATCGCCCCTTAATGCAGGAGTAGACGCGATAGGGATACAATTAAACGTTAACATTGTGTCTTTCTTTTTAAAATAATAAGAATGAAGATAAAATGAGTGCTCGAAAATAAGGGAGGAATTATCTTGTTGTACAGAAAGTTTGGTAAAACGAATGAAATGGTTTCCGCCTTAGGGTTTGGCTGTATGAGGCTTCCTATTATTGGTGCCGATCCAACGAATATTGACGAGGAGAAAGCAACAGACATGATAAGGCATGCTATTGATGCAGGTGTAAATTATATCGATACTGCTTATCCTTATCATGGTACTGGTTTCACTCGTGCTGGTGCCAGCGAGCTTTTTGTTGGCAGAGCCTTAAGGGATGGTTACAGACAGAAGGTCAAGTTAGCTACGAAGCTTCCTAGCTGGTTAATTAAAACAAGAGATGATATGGATAAGTACTTAAATGAGCAATTAGAGCGTCTTGAAACAGATTCAATTGATTTTTATTTAGTACATTCACTAAATGAAAATGTTTGGCCTATATTAAAAGAAGCCGGCATTAGCGAGTTTTTAGAGCAAGCGATCAAAGATGGAAGAATCAAGTATGCAGGATTTTCTTTTCATGATCAGATAGGGCTGTTCAAAGAAATCGTGGATTATTATGATTGGTCATTCTGCCAGATTCAGTATAACTATTTAGATGAGAAATACCAGGCTGGCAGGGAAGGCTTAGAATATGCAGCGAAAAAAGGTTTAGGAATTGTTATTATGGAACCGCTCAGAGGGGGTAATATTGTAAATCTCCCCAAAGAAGCAATAGAGATCATAGATAAAGCAGATGTGAAAAGAACACCGGCGGAATGGGGCTTAAGGTGGGTATGGAACCATCCGGAAGTATCTGTTGTCTTAAGTGGTATGACGACTATGGATCATGTTACAGAAAATATAAAAGTAGCCCAAGAAGCAGAAGCTGATTCACTGACAACAAAAGAATTGGATATCGTCGGTAAAGTAAAGAATCTCCTCGAACAAAGAATAAAAGTGAACTGTACAGGCTGTGCATACTGCATGCCTTGTCCTGCAGGTATCAATATTCCTGGATGCTTTTCATCCTATAATGATCATTGGGTTTTTGATGCTACTCCTGCGGCAAAGAGAGCTTATGAACTTCGCTCGAGCCTTACAGCTCCCGCATCCAAATGTGCAGAATGCGGTAAATGTGAAAGCCATTGTCCCCAAGGGATTCCAATCCGTACAGAATTAAAGAACGTTAGAGAACTATTCGAGTAATTTTTACTACTGTTACGGCTTAAATCTATATGGAATAAGCCTTTATGAAAGAGAAGCCACCCATAATCTGCTAATAGGGTAGCTTCTCTTTAAACGTTGGATACTACAGTATATTACATCTTAAAGCCTTATTCCGGATCATCATCATTTTTCTTTAATGGTTTCATAGCTGGTTTTATCAGTTTAAATACGTTTCCTGCTTGTTCAGAAGCGATAGTCTTTACAAATTCTTTTTCCGAAACCCGGGCCAGAACTAAACCGTATATCGATGTAGTCACAACGTTTGCCAATGCTGTAGTAAGCGGGATGGGCAGTGTTCCCTCTACTTTAAATAAAGAAGTAACGGAGTAAATAAAAAACCATATGAATGTTGAAAAAATCCATCCCTTGAACAGAAGATTTGTAATTTTGATTAAAGGAAGCAGGTAGATGAAAACAATTCCGAGAATGCCCGTAAAACCGATATTTACCGCTAGTGAAAATAAGATTTCTCCTGTGCTAAATGGTGGAGTCTGACCCAATATGATGATTGCAGTCCAATCTGCAAACCGAAGAGTGGTGAAGCCTAAAAAACCAAACAGTAAACTCGCGATATTCGCGACCAATCCGCCCGTCATTCCTGCAATGAAACCTCTGGTAAATTTGTCTCTCAAAATCATTCCTCTCCTTCGTAAGCTATAACTTTAGTATAAACAAGGCTTTAGAAACTATTCTTTAATATACAAATGGGTGGGAAGATTGAAGTTGGCAGTGCTTCTGCTTATAAAACTACTCATGGAGTCAAAATCAAAGGCGTAGGAGAATCAATGAGCCGCTCTAACTCTTATTATCTATATCGTAAAAGTGATGAAGGCGGTGCACTTTTTAAAGAAAGATGTGGATGGAGCCTTAGAGGCGCTAAAAGCAGATGGAACATTGACCGAACTCTCTAAGAAATGGCTAGGTGGTGGCTATATAAATGATAGCGTGAGGATAATTGAAGTATCGTGTTTGGCAATTTTAAAATAATGGCAAAACATGCTGATCGAGGAACCGTTGAAGGCCCGTACGGAGAATTTCCGCACAGGCCTTTTATTTGTAAAGAATCACCAGCTATGCCGGTGAGAGAGGCAAAGCTTTAGCAAGCCGCCCGCTAAGCGGGCGGTCTTGACTTGGAACAAATCGTCCTATAAGTAGTTCTATCGATTCTATTGGTTAAAGACACATTTCATTCCTTTACCACTATGACATACTCTGCATGAAATGCACTTTGCCTTTTTTAGCTCTCCTTGTTGCCATTGTATGATATAAATTATTTTCACCAATCAAGAGGCGCGACAATGCAAAATATTCATTCCTCGTCTGATTTAAAATATTCGTCATAGAATGAAACTCCTAGTTCACATTTAGGTGTTTGGGTGATTTGTTTGGGCGTTTTTAGCAATATATTCTGCATTCTTAATATCCTGTTTTTTTTCTTTTGCACTTTTATCTTTTATATTTTGCTGTTGTAAGTTACTGTCTTGCTGCTGTGTCATAGAATCACCTCCTGACCGTAGTATTTACTCATAATTATTGAGATATGCAATTAAGGCAGTCTTTTTCCTGCTGTCCTGATAAAACTGAACCTGTTCGTCAGGTGGAACGATAATAGATCCAAGACTTTCACACTTCTCAAAATTGATATTAAAGGAGATTCACATACGTTAATTTAAAAGTAGCTGGAAATTCAAATAGTAATGCAGTAACGTACAAAGAAGTTATCATTTCCCTTATGGCACAGATGATGACTTCTTTTTCAGTGTGTTCTTTTTGACTTGAATGATGTAAGGCTATTTTTCCAATATTTCGCTAACTGCTGATTAAATCTGATTAACCTGCCCACGTACCTTAAGGAAAGTGAGCTCTATCGATTGTAACGTGGTTTGTTGGTGTGCATAAAATAGTATGACATGATAAAAGAAAGGAGACTTAACGTGATACACTCCAAATTTAGCTTTAAGAGATTAAAACGACTGGTATTAAAAGCTAGTGCTCCGGTGTTGTCCATAGCCAATCTGCCTATGCTGCTCTCAATTTGCGATTGGCTTTATATAATGAAACAGATTGAAAATGGCAAACTGCCAACTATGCCCAATGATGAGAAAAAAGCTAAATTACGTAAGCATACAAATATCATTACCTTCAAAGATGTGGAAGGTAATGATGAGGCCAAGCTGGAACTCAAGGAAATTCTAGAGTTTATCAAGCATCCCAGAAAATTTAGTGATTTGGGTGCTCGAATTCCTAAAGGCGTTCTGTTGTACGGGCCTCCCGGCACCGGCAAAACACTAATGGCCAAAGCATTAGCAGGTGAGGCAGGGGTACCTTTCTTGAGCATGAGCGGTTCCGAGTTCGTAGAAATGTATGTTGGTGTTGGTGCTTCCAGAGTACGTGATCTATTTAAGGAAGGCAGGAAGAAGGCACCATGTATTATCTTCATTGACGAGATTGATGCAGTTGGACGGCAGCGTGGGGCTGGTGTTGGCGGCGGAAATGATGAACGAGAACAGACCCTTAATCAATTGCTGGTAGAAATGGATGGATTCGATGCCAATAAAGGTATCTTTGTTGTTGCGGCGACCAATCGAACGGATATTCTCGATCCGGCACTTTTACGACCGGGACGCTTTGACCGCCGTATTGTAGTGGATCGGCCGGATCTTAGGGGACGCCTTAACATATTAAAAGTGCATACTAGACGTAAACCCTTAGCTGATGAGATGAATCTTGAGGTTCTCGCCCGGCGTACCCCGGGTTTTACAGGAGCCGATCTCAGCAATGTAGTAAATGAAGCCGCTATTCTTGCTGGACGTCGAGGTAAAACCTGCATAGAGATGGATGACATGGAAGAAGCGGTGGAGCGCGTAGTAGCAGGACCGGAGCGTAAAGGCCGCTTTATGAATGCAAGAGATAAGAAGCTTACTGCATACCATGAGGCTGGGCATGTTTTAGTCGCAATGCTGTTAAGGCACGCTGATCCGATTCATAGGGTGTCCATTATTCCCCGGGGGCAGGCTGGTGGATATACTCTTACTTTGCCTAAGGAAGATCGTTGTTATTTCACTAGATCGGAAATCTTCGATCAGATTAAAATTCTGCTGGGTGGGCGAGCATCTGAAAGCCTGATTTTTAATGAAACGAGCACTGGAGTTCATAATGACCTAATACAAGCCACGGAACTTGCACGTAAAATGGTCTGTGAATACGGTATGAGCGAGACCTTGGGGCCAGTCGCTTTATCACGATCTCAGGAACAGGTTTTCTTGGGCCGTGATATTGCTCGCGGTCCCAAGAATAGTCAGGAAATGGACTATACCATAGATAAAGAAATACACCAAATACTAGAGAATGCTTATGGAAAAGCCGAAGAAATAATCAAATCCAATCTTGATAAGCTGCGGCTTATTGCAACGACTCTATTAGAACGAGAGAAGTTGGATGGCGAAGAACTGAGTCAGTTGCTAGGGAGACAAGAGACAGATCTTCATGTAAAAAATGAACAGGATTGACTATGTGCTAAAACCTCAATGTTATTGAGAAGGTTGAATTTGAGAATCTCTTATTTTGGTAATCAAATGTGATTTAATCAGATAGGAACTACAAAGCACTACTATTTTTGGAAAGCTGCATTATGAAACCATACGTGTCCCAACTGATGTTTGCTCCTACCTCGATTTTTCCTTTCTCGTATGGGTTTTGCTGGAATGCCAGCTACAAATGTGTTTGGATCAACACTTTTGGTTACTACCGATCGTGCAGCGACGACTGCTTGTTCACCCACAACTATACCTGGCAATAGCATGGAATGAGAGAAAACTTTAGCAAAGTCCTCTACTTTCACCGGTGCATACATTCTTTTTCCGTGATTGTATTCAAGATGTGAATGCGTATAAATTTCCACCTTTTCAGTTAATGTTACAAAATTGCCAAGAGTGATTCCGCCTTTGCCATCGAGGAATACTTCACGATTTAGAAAAACATCATCGCCTACTTCGATGTTATGACCAAAATTAAAACGTACACCCTCCATGGCGATGAAATTTTTTCCGCATTTCTTAAATAATTTCTGGGCGAGAATGCGGCGAAAAGGGACAGCAAAATTAGTAATTAAACTAAGTGGCAATTTGTCAAATATCTCCCAGAGTAAATGCAAGAATTTCTGTTCCATTGTGAGAGGTAGAACCTTGATTTGGGGCAAGTATTCGTCGTATAATTTAAATTCATCAAATAATTCCTTGGGAAATAAATGTGTTGCGTTCATTAATTCTAAAATTGTATAGGCCTTTTTCTCATCTAATCCGCTTTGAACGATGGATTCAATAGTCGACAGCTTTTTCTCAATATTCACAAATACCTCCAAGCTATATAAATATGGATATCGAATATGAAAGTGCTCTTCCATTAACCTTAACACTCCAGAACATTCATTCTGGCATCACGATTACAATCGATTGTTGAGTCAATATAGAATGCTTTATTCTTTTGTATCCTTTTTAAGACACTTTAAATTCGGATACCAAGCTATATAGACGATCGGAGATTTCGACCAATTGTTTGGTAGAATCAACAATTGCCTGCATTCCGGCAGCCTGTTCTTCTACGGCGGCTGCTACTTGCTGTGTAGAAGCAGACGTTTGTTCTGTAATTGCAGCAGCATTTTCTATATCTGCCATAGTGTATTGTACCTCTTCGTTCATGATGCTTGCAGCGGAAGAGACGTCATCGACAACCACAATAATCTCACCGACAGCCTTTTCGATATCGTCAAAATGAGTCCCAGCCTGAATGGCAATTTCCATACTATCAGTAATTTCCTGAGAACCCTTATTCATGCTTTCAGTTATGGAGGCAATCTGTTCCTGAATGCCATTGATAAGCTGAGATATTTGTTGGGCTGCGCTACCGGACTGCTCAGCCAGTTTTCTAACTTCATCTGCAACAACGGCAAACCCACGACCCGCTTCACCTGCTCTGGCTGCCTCAATGGCGGCATTAAGCGCCAGCAGATTGGTCTGCCCGGCAATGCCGGTAATGACTTCAATAATATTGCCAATTTCAGAAGACTGCGCTAATAGCAGTTGGCTTTCTTGTAAGTTACTGTTGTTATGCTTTACAAATACGCTCATACTTTGTACTGTTTGTTTTACGGATTTAAAACCGATGGAACTTACATCCTGTGACCTTTTAGCGACTTGGAGCATTTCATGGCATTTGTCATTAACCGTTTTGCCAGATTCACCTACTTGCTTAGTCTTATTGGCAGCGTCTGATACATAGGCTGCCTGTTGGTCGGCACCTTGAGCCAATGCCTGCATTGTCATGGTCACTTCCTCTGTCATTTTGCCTGTATCTTGGCAAGCGTCGGCTACGTCACGGGAAAGACGCTTTATCTTTTCCGATTCATCGGTTATATTATTTACCACTCCGCGCAAGGTAGAGACGGTATTGCTGAAGGCATAGGCCAGCCTGCCAATTTCGTCTTGAGAGTCAATTTGGATGGAACCGGTTAAATCTCCGGCAGCCACCTGGTCGGCAAACTTGCTGAGTTGGCTAAAAAGGCGACCAACGGCGAAATAAATGACTATAGACATTAGTGCGATGATAATCACTGTGATCAACAGCATCATTGTAAGTATTTTATTCGCTGATGCGAAAAGCTCATCTTCGAAAACAACATTGGCGACTGTCCAGCCTGCTATTGGAATAGGGTTATAAAAAACAATCTTTTTATCTGTTCCATCAGTATAGCGGAATATGCCGGGTTTGCCTCCGGCAATCAGTTCGCCAAGTTTACGGATATCTTCGTTATCAATATTTGATATTTTTTCTTTCATAGCCCACTCCGAATTAGGATGGACAACGAAGGTACCGTCTTGTGCTAAAAGAAATCCATACCCTTTTTTTCCGTATTTCAACTGCTGGGTTATTTGCTGGATTGTTTCGATGGTCAAACTTGCACCAGCGCCAGCTGTTGCGTTTCCTTGATTATCCTTTCGATAGGCAATCATAAGCACCATATTTTTGTCATAGGCCTGAGAATATGCCGGCTTATAAATAGCATCATAAGGAATACCACCGGTACGGGAAAATCGTTCCCCTGCTTCTAATGCGCCACCTTTTGCCCATGGAGTAGTTTTTAATAAT
>JBEQCC010000058.1:0-9097 GCA_041639455.1 Pelosinus sp.
TTGATGGCTTGATTCACTGCGCCGGCACCTACTGCTTGGACTTCCGCAGAACCTTTTTCTCTTAACACTGCAGCTAAGGCACCTGCTACCGATTTAGGATTTGACTGTGCAGATACTTTGAGCACATCCATTAGCTAACCTCCTTTTGGTATCAGGACGTATTACAATACATGATATTCTCTGGATTTTCCAGAAATACCTTTTTTTATAATTTAAATATAAAATATCATTTTTTTATTAAGTACATAATATAGATTGCTATACTCAAATCCTATTTCATTCTTATTATGACCATCTTGTTTTAGAATAAAATGGTCAATACCATAGATACGCTTTATTTGTTTTATATTTTGATTAGAAACACCTCTAATTTTAGAAGTATCACGAAAATGATGATGGATAATGATAGGATTATTTTTGTCTACTGGAAGAATCGACTCTATAAAATGTGCCACCATGCAATAAAAAATATAGGAATCTACCATTTCTCCAAATGCAGGATGATAGGGTCCAGCCAGTATAATATTACCTTTGTCCAAATCTTCTGTTGCTTGCAAACCAGTACGAATCGTTAATATCCCCTGCTGTGTAAAAAATAGTTTCAAATAGGCACTGCGAATAATCCCTTCTGATAAACTTAATGCCTGATAATTTTTATTATCATACCTAGTAGCCAGTTGAGTATTGGCAATGACTAATGTAGGGTAAATACGCACAAAATCTGGAACAAGTTTAATAACACTACACGCAGTATGAATCAAACTGTTCCAATTTTCTAAAGGTAAACCTGGCATTAATTGAATGCCGCAGGTGATATTCATTTTTTTTATAAGGTTCATTGCCTGAAATACATGCAACGCATTATGTCCCCGAGCACTCGCCTCCAATACAGTATTATCCAAAGATTGGACTCCCAATTCGATGATAGATACTCCAAACTTTTTAAGATTTTCCAAAATCCCAACTGTAATACAATCCGGACGGGTTGAAAGACGAATTCCATGAATTTTTTTGTTTATTAAGGCTGTATATGCCGGTTCTAATAATTCTGACTGCATGCTAAGAGGTAAGGCAGTAAAACTGCCACCATAAAAAGCCACTTCGATGTGTCTTTTTTCTGTGATTCTTGCCAAATGTTCATCAATGATAGCTTGTACTTCCTGATGCCTTACAGGAGTATCTCTACCCGTAATTTTTCGTTGATTACAAAAAATGCAACTATGCTTACAACCATAATGTGGAATAAATATAGGTATAATATAATGTCTCATAAACACTCCTTCGCTATTTTCCAAGACAAGACGCAATCAATTTCTCATATGACCTTATCTTCATTATAAATAATAATTAATGTAGACGACCATATGGTCGTCTACATTAATTATTATTTATAATTCCCAACTTTACTAATGCTTGCTTTGCAGCATATTGCTCAGCCTCTTTTTTACTTTTCCCTAAACCCTTACCAAATAGATCTGTATTTACTAAAACAATTACTTCAAATAGTTTATTATGATCAGGACCATTTTCAGAGATAATCTCATAGGTGATCTTACTGTCATTTCTCTTTTGAACAACTTCTTGTAGTACCGTTTTATAGTCCTTCACGTATTCGCCACGCGCAACTAAGTTTAAATCAGCCTGAAGCTGTTTTAATACAAAATTACTAACCTGAAGAAAACCGCTATCTAGGTATATAGCACCAATTACAGCTTCAAATGAATCTGCCAAAATAGACACGCGTTCACGGCCACCTGAGCTAGTTTCACCTTTTCCTAAAAATAAATATTCTCCAATACCAAGTTTAGCAGCACACCGAGCCAAAGTAGGCTCGCAGACAATTACTGCTCGAGCCTTCGTCAATTCCCCTTCAGGAAGGTGACTAAATTGGCGGAATAAATATTCACTAACAATCAAATCTAATACGGCATCACCGAGAAATTCCAACCGTTCGTTATGAGAAATAAGTGCTTTTTTACACTCATTGGCATAAGAAGTATGGGTAAGAGCTTGATGCAATAAATTGAAATCTGTAAATTGCACACCTAATGTATTCGATAACCTGGATAATGCGTCCATTCTTTTTTTCGTAAGCATTTCAATCATATCATATTAATTTTCAAATTTTTTTAATAAGATAGTTGCGTTATGTCCGCCAAAACCTAAAGAATTAGATAATGCTACATTTACGACTTGCTTGCGAGATGTATGAGGAACGTAATCCAAGTCCATTTCTTCATCGGGCGCATCACAATTAATAGTAGGAGGAATCATATCATTTTCCAAGGTTAAAACAGTAGCAATACATTCGATACCACCTGCTGCACCCAATAAATGTCCGGTCATGGATTTGATAGAGCTAACAGCTAATTTATATGCATGCTCACCAAATAATGATTTGATTGCCAAGGTTTCATTTTTGTCATTAAGAGGAGTTGAAGTACCATGAGCATTAATGTAATCAACAGCTTCTGGAGCAATACCAGCATCTCTAAGAGCCATCTCCATACATTTTGCTGCTTGTGCTCCTTCAGGGGCAGGTGCAGTAATGTGATAAGCATCAGCATTAAAACCATAACCGATAACTTCTGCGTAAATGTGTGCGCCTCTGGAAACTGCATGTTCTAAAGATTCAAGAATAACTACACCTGCTCCTTCACCCATTACAAAACCATTACGATCTTTGTCAAAAGGACGTGAAGCTTTTTCTGGTTCATCATTACGGGTTGACAGGGCTTTCATTGAGCAAAAACCAGCTACTGCAATAGGAGAAATAGCCGCTTCCGTACCACCAGCTACCATGACATCTGCATCGCCGCGTTGAATAACTTTAAACGCATCACCAATTGCATTGGTTCCTGTTGCACAAGCTGTAGTTACGCAACTACATGGACCTTGTAAACCAAAGGTAATCGATGTTTGTCCAGCAGCCATGTTACCAATCATCATTGGGATAAAGAATGGACTGATACGATTTGGTCCTTTATCAAACAAATTTTTGTATTGTTCATTTAATGTATCCATTCCACCAATACCAGTACCAATCATAGTGCCAATACGAGTACGATCTTCGGTTTCCAAATTAATACCTGAATCTTCAAATGCCATTTTGCTAGCAGCAACAGCAAATTGAGTAAAGGGATCCATGCGTTTTGCTTCTTTTTTATCGATATATTTTGCGGGATCAAAATCTTTAACCTCACCAGCAATCTGGGTAGTATATTCACTCGCATCAAAATGAGTGATCTTACCGATACCAGATTTACCGTTTAAAAGAGACTGCCAAAATTCATCTTTACCAATTCCGATAGGTGTTATCGCACCTAATCCTGTTACCACAACTCGTTTTTTCAAGCGGAATCACCTCACGTTAATTTATAACTTCAACCTCTGCAAGAAGTCTATTGAAAATCTCTTTAACAGGTAGTATTTCATCTATCTTATGAATGTACTCACCGGTAAATATCAATCCAGTTTCTACATCACCCTGTTGAGCGCGAATTAATGCCTTAATAATGCAAAAGTTTCTTGCACAATGTTTTAAACATCCATCACAACTTTCAGGAACAGGTGCAGTACTTCCAATAATTTTCTCTGCAAATGGATTTTTCAAAGCACGACCAGGTAATCCTACTGGACTGTTAATTAAAACAATATCTTCATGCTTAGCTTTTAAATAAAATTCTTTTAAAGCAGGAGCAGCATTTGATTCTTCACTGGCAGCAAATCTTGTTCCCATTTGCACGCCATCTGCACCCAACCTTAGTGTATCAACAATATCTTGACCGCTAATAATGCCGCCAGCCCCAATCACTGGTATTTTCACTGCATTTTTTATACTAGGGAGTAATGAATGCAGGGGTTGATCTGTACCTAAATGTCCGCCAGCTTCTTTACCTTCAACAATTACGGCAGAAGCACCTAATGATTCCGAAATTTTTGCTAATTTTGCAGAAGAGACAATGGGTACAATTGGTGTACCTGATTCTTTACCTAATCCAAACATATCGCGAGAAAACCCCGCACCTGCGACTACTAAATCAATGCCTTCTTCGATTGCAGTTTTTACAAGGCCTGCAAATTCTCTTGCTGCAACCATTGCATTGATACCAATGATACCTGTGCTAGTTAGTGAACGCGCTAAGCGAATTTCTTTGCGCAATTCATCAAAACTCATACCAGAAGCAGCAATTAGTCCAATACCACCAGCTTCACCGACAGCGGCTGCTAAAGGAGCGGTCGAAATTCGAATTGCCATTCCACCTTGTATGATGGGTATTTTTGCTACTAAATTACCTATTTTAAGTTCTGGAAGTTTCAAGTTATAACTCCTCCATTCGATAGGACATTGTCTTTTAAGAAAGTCCCGCGAAAAAATCATTATTTCACGGGACTTTCCATTTTTAATACTAGAAAATTAACCTTGTTTTTCTTTTTCTATGTACTCTACCGCATCTTTTACAGCTTTAATTTTTTCAGCAATTTCATCAGGAATCTCAATGTTAAATTCCTCTTCGAAGGCCATAATTAACTCAACGATGTCAAGAGAGTCAGCACCTAAATCATCTATAAAAGTAGAATCCATAGTAACATCAGCTTCATCAACACCAAGTTGTTCTACTGAAATTTGTTTAACTTTATCAAATGTTGTCACGATATTCACCTCCTTTCAAAGGCAAGGATTTACATTAACATACCACCATCAACGTTCAATGTTTGACCCGTAATATAATTTGCCGAGTCTGACGCTAAGAACGTCACAGCAGCTGCAACATCTTCAGGACTACCCAATCTTCCGGCAGGTATTTTTTCAGTTAATTCTGTCTTAACTTGATCAGATAAAACAGCAGTCATGTCAGTACTAATAAACCCTGGAGCAATCGCATTTACAGTAATGCCTCTCGAAGCCAATTCTTTAGCCATAGATTTAGTAAATCCAATAACGCCAGCTTTAGCTGCAGCATAATTTGCTTGACCTGCGTTCCCCATTAAACCAACAACAGACGTCATATTGATAATCTTACCGGCTTTTTGCTTCATCATAATGCGAGAAACAGCTTTTGTACAAACGAAGACACCTTTTAAATTGATATTCATAACTGCATCCCAATCTTCCTCTTTCATACGCATTAAAAGATTGTCACGAGTAATTCCAGCATTATTTACTAAAATATCAATTTTACCAAAAGTATTAATTGTTTCTTTAACCATCGCATCTACTGCTTCTACATCACCAACGTCTGCTTTTACAACAATCCCTTGACCGCCAGCAGCGACTATTATATTTTTAACTTCCTCTGCTGCTGCTTCATTACCAGCATAGTTAATCACAACTTTGGCGCCTAGTTTTGCTAATTCAATTGCAACAGAACGGCCAATACCTCTAGAAGCACCAGTGATAATTGCAACTTTTCCATCTAAATGCATTTTAACGAACCTCCTTGAAATAATCAAGGGTTTTTTCTAAACTACTACTATCTTCTACATTTAAATTCACCATTTCTTTAGCAATTTTCTTAGTAAAAGATGATAATACCTTTCCAGGCCCCACTTCAATAAACGTATCAGCACCAAAATTCACGATCTCGGCTACACACTCTTCCCACTCTACAGGATGATCTGCTTGCTTCACTAAAGAAACTTCAATATCCTGACTCTTAATAAGAGTTTGTCCATTAACATTAGCTACAACTGGGATTACTGCGTCATTGATCGTTATTTTACTTAACTCTACTGCTAACTTCTCAGCTGCTGGTTTCATTAATGTACTATGGAAAGGAGCACTTACTGGTAATATTACAGCTCGTTTCGCACCAGCCGTTTTTAACTTTTCAGCTGCTTTTTCAACAGCCCTAGTTTTTCCCGCAATAACGATTTGCCCCGGACAATTAAAATTCACAGCTTGGACAGCGCCAAATTCATCCTCTGCTTTTTGGCAAATATCAACAACAATTTGACGATCACTGCCAAGTATTGCTGCCATACTACCTTCCCCCAACGGAACTGCTTCTTGCATAAACAATCCACGTTTGCGGACCAATTGTACAGCATCTCTAAAAGAGATAGCACCAGCTGCTACTAAAGCAGAGTATTCACCTAGACTATGTCCAGCTACAATTGTAGGTACGATACCATGTTCTTTTAGTACTTCATACAAGGCAATGCTGACTGTCAAAATGGCAGGTTGTGTATTCACTGTTTTTCGCAATTCATCCTCTGGACCATTAAAGCACATATGAGTAATTGAAAATCCTAATGCCTCATCTGCCTCCTGAAATACCTTTTTAGCTACATCATATTTTTCATATAATTCTTTTCCCATTCCTACAGTTTGCGATCCTTGACCCGGAAAAACAAAAGCTATCTTTTTCATATTATACCTTCCCTTTAACTATAGTTAAATATTATCAGATATACCAGATAAAACCTTTGGTAAACCGTTAACCAAATCTTGGATAATCTCTTCTACAGACTTAATATCTGTAATCATACCAGAAATTTGTCCAACCATAACAGAACCATGGTCTACATCGCCTTCACGAGCAGCGATGCGCAGCTTACCTGCACCTAACTGTTCAAGCTCTTCAGGAGAAGATCCATTCTTTTCCATAGCATGATATTCACGGGTAAATTTATTAGCAAGCACCCTTACAGGATGACCAGTTGCAATGCCAGTTACAATTGTAGAACGATCTTTTGCTTTCAAAATAGCATTTTTATAATTAGAATGTGCAATACACTCTAAAGATACTACAAAACGGGTACCTATTTGAACGCCTTGAGCCCCTAAGGCTAAAGCTGCTGTCATGCCTCGACTATCGGCAATACCACCTGCTGCAATTACAGGTATACTTACTGCATCGACAATTTGAGGAATCAAAGACATGGTACTAATTTCTCCAACATGACCGCCACTTTCCTGCCCCTCAGCAATAATAGCATCTACGCCCGTCCGCTCCAATCGTTTAGCTAATGCTACTGAAGCGACCACAGGTATAATTTTACTACCGATCTCTTTTAAAGCGGGTATATACTCTGCCGGATTACCAGCACCCGTAGTAATTACTGCTACTTTTTCATCAATCACTACTTGCATCACTTCTTTTACAAATGGTGACATAAGCATGATATTAACACCAAAAACTTCTTTGGTCAACGCTTTTGTTTTCTGTATTTCCATACGAAGCACATCCGGTGGCATATGACCAGCACCAATAATGCCTAGGCCACCAGCATTAGAAACAGCAGCAGCAAGTTCAGCAGTAGCTACCCAAGCCATTCCACCTTGCAATATAGGATATTTAATATTTAATATTTGGCAAAGTTTATTTTTCAACAGATTTATCCTCCTGGTACCATTTGATGACACAAGATGCCCATGTAAGTCCTGCACCAAATCCAACTAATACAACTATATCATCATTTTTAAGCCTACCATTTTTCATTGCTTCATCCATTGCAAGAGGAATGGATGCAGCAGAAGTATTTCCATAATTATCAACATTTATAACAACTTTTTCCATAGGAAGCTTTAGTCGTTTAGCAGCGGATTGAATAATTCTAATATTTGCTTGATGAGGAATTAAACAATCTACATCTTCATGAGATAAACCTGAATTTTCTAAAGCCTTAATCGCAGCTTCTCCCATTACTTTAACAGCAAATTTAAAAACATCATTTCCGCTCATTTGAATATAATGCAAACGCTGTCCAACGCTTTCATTTGTAGCTGGTATACGTGAACCACCCGCAGGCATTTTTAAAAGATCTCCACCTGAACCATCAGCACCAAGTTCAACTCCTAAAATACCATAACCTGCAGGAACCTCCCCTAAAACTACAGCTCCAGCACCATCACCAAATAAAACGCAAGTATTTCGGTCATTCCAGTCAAGAATCGTTGACAATGTTTCTGCCCCAATAACCAAGATCTTTTTATACAATCCGGTTTTAATAAATTGACTACCGGTTACCAAACCATAGGCAAAACCAGAACATCCTGCTGATAAATCAAAAGCTGCTGCTTTACTAGCTTTGATTTTATCTTGTACCAGACATGCGGTAGAAGGAAACAACATGTCTGGAGTAGCCGTAGCCACAATAATCAAGTCAATTTCATCTGCAGTTACACCAGCATCTAGTAAAGCTCTTTCAGCAGCCAGAGCTGCCAAAGAAGAAGTAGCAACCCCCGGTTCAACAATATGACGTTGCTTTATACCAGTTCGGCTAACAATCCACTCATCTGAAGTCTCAACTATTTTTTCCAAATCCTTATTTGTAACTATTTTTTCGGGAGCATAGCTGCCAATACCAATAATACCTACTCCTTTATTCATCTCCTGCATTCGTAACAACTCCTTCCCGTGCGATGTTTTCACTTATATGCTCAACAACATTATTTTGTGTAAATTCTGTCGCAACTCTAATTGCATTTTTTATGGCTTTTGCCTTAGAACTACCATGGCAAATAATAAAACATCCATTAACCCCCAAAAGAGGAGCTCCTCCGTATTCTGCATAATCAAGCTTTCGCTTTAAACCTTTTAATGCAGGCAAAACCATTAAGGATGCCATTTTGGTTAAAATGCCGCTATTTTTGATACTCTCTTTTATCAACTGCATAATAGCGCTACTTAAACCCTCTCCCCATTTTAATACTACATTACCTACAAAACCGTCACACACAACTACATCAACAGTTCCTTTAGGAATATCTCTTCCCTCTACATTACCAATAAAGTTAACTGTTTGCAATTGCTTTAAAAGCGGGTACGTAGCTAAAGCTTGCTCATTTCCCTTCGTTTCTTCTTCACCTATATTTAACAAACCCACACGAGGAGTTTTTATATCCAAAATATATTGAGCATAAATAGAACCCATAATTGCACTTTGTACTAAATGTTTTGGCTTACAATCCACATTAGCACCAGAATCTAATAATACAGTAGTACCCGTAAGATTCGGAATAGGAGTAGCAATGGTGGGTCTTTCCACACCAGGGATGCGTCCAAGTCCGAATAATGCAGCCGCTACTGCGGCACCTGTACTACCCGCTGAAACAACGGCATCACATAAACCCTCTTTTACTAAACGTATA